>NZ_JBSHHD010000006.1:48680-81506 GCF_053618155.1 Agromyces sp. NPDC055658
CCCGCACCCCCACCCGCCCCCGCACCCGCTGCCGCGTTGGGCGGTGTGTCGCGTTTCCGACCTATTGTGGCCGAGGCTTCGCCAACCCTGGGTGGTACGGGCAACGCTCGGTGGAGACCTCTTGACGCGGCATCCCACATCGTCATACTCTTTCCGTGATTCAGAATTATGCTTCCGTCATTCGGAAGCTGCTCGAGGAGAGGAGGGTGACGATGCACGACCGCCACGACCACGAGGACGCCGCGCGCGTCAACCGACCGCTCGCCGTGAGCTACGCCTCGATCGAGGTCGATCCCGACATCTACATTCCGGCGCGCGCCGACCGACGGGGCTTCTTCGCCCGCTGGTTCCACCGCGCGCCCGAGCTGAGTCGCCGGGCCGCCTGACGCGAGCGACGCGCGCACGCGCGCACGCACGCACGCGAGCACGCGAGCACGAGCACACGAGCACACGAGCACACGAGCACACGAGCACACGAGCACACGAGCACACGAGCACACGAGCACGCGAGCACACGACTGAATATCCGTTCTGCGAAATCGGGATTCCGAATCGCAAGAACTACCTGCCACCGACGCAGTACTATCGGTATGTACTGCTGAAGCAGGCGCGGTGCGAGGTGGGGCCACCGGGGCCCCGGTGCCGCAGGCGTCATCGACGACGCCTCACCCGAGGAGATCCCATGGACGAGATCGCCATCACCGTCAACGGGCTTCGACGCCCGCTCGAAGGTGCCACCGCCCACACCACCGCGCTCGACTGGCTGCGCGACACCGGGCTCACGGGCAGCAAGGAGGGCTGCGCCGAAGGCGAGTGCGGCGCGTGCGCGATGCTCGTCGCGACGCCCGGCACCGACGGCGGCACCGAGTGGACCGCGGTCAACGCGTGCCTCGTGCCCGTCGCCGCGCTCAACGGCCAGGAGGTGGTGACGGCCGAGGGGCTCGGCTCCCCCGAGTCGCTGCACCCGGTGCAGGAGAAGCTCGCCGAGGCGGGCGGCTCGCAGTGCGGCTACTGCACCCCGGGCTTCGCCTGCAGCATGGCGGGCGAGTACTACCGCGCCGACCGCGTTCCGGCGCCGGCCCACGCGCACGACGTGGTCGACGAGCACGACGAGGGATGCCTCGTGCATGACGCCGAGCACGGGCCGAACGGCTTCGACCTGCACGCCCTCAGCGGCAACCTCTGCCGCTGCACCGGGTATCGCCCGATCCGCGACGCCGCCTACGAGCTCGGCATGCCCGAGCCGGGCGACGAGCTCGCCGCTCGCCGCGACCGCCCCGCTCCCGCAGCGGTGCCGACCGACTTCACGGCGGGCGGCGGGCGGTTCGTCCGGCCGGCGACGCTCGACGAGACCCTGCGACTGATCCGCGACGAACCGTCGGCACTGCTCGTGGCCGGGTCGACCGACCTCGGCGTCGAGGTCAACCTGCGCGGCCGCCGCGCCCCGCTCGTGGTCGCGGTCGAACAGCTCGACGAGCTGCGCACGCTCAGCGTCGGCGACGACGTGATCGAGATCGGGGCGGCACTGCCGCTCACCGAGGTCGAACGCCGGCTCGACGGCCGGGTGCCGCTGCTCGCCCAGCTCTTCCCGCAGTTCGCGTCGCGACTGATCCGCAACCGCGGCACGTTCGGCGGCAACCTCGGCACCGGCTCCCCCATCGGCGACACCCCGCCGGCGCTCCTCGCGCTCGGCGCCCGGCTGGTGCTCGCCTCGGCCGACGGCGAGCGCGAGGTCGAGCTCGCCGACTACTTCACGGGCTACCGGCAGACGATCCGCCGGCCCGACGAGCTCATCCGCGCGGTGCGCATCCCGCTCCCGCTCGCGCGCGTCACGGCGTTCCACAAGATCGCGAAGCGCCGCTTCGACGACATCTCGAGCGTCGCGCTCGGCTTCGCACTCGACCTCGAGGGCGGCGTCGTCACGAACGCCCGCATCGGACTCGGCGGCGTCGCCGCGACCCCGCTTCGCGCGTACGACACCGAGGCCGCACTGATCGGCAAGGCCTGGAACATCGCGACCGTCAAGGCGGCCTCGACGGTGCTGCAGGGCGAGGGCACGCCGATGAGCGACCACCGCGCCTCGAGCGACTACCGCTCGCTCATGCTCGGCAGTGCGCTGCTGAAGCTCTACTCGACCACGATCCACGACGACAAGGAGGTGTCGGCATGAGCGCCCTCGCCGACCGTCCCGCCAACCCCGTCGTCGGCCGTCGTGCCGCGCACGAGAGCGCCGCGCTGCACGTGACCGGCGCCGCCATGTACACCGACGACGTCGCCGGCCTCTCGACGGGGGTGCTCACCGCGTGGCCCGTGCAGTCGACGAACGCGCACGCCCGCGTGACGATCGACGTCGCCCCCGCCTACGACGTGCCGGGCGTCGTGCGCGTGCTCACCGCCGACGACGTGCCCGGTCTCAACGACGCCGGCATCAAGCACGACGAGCCGCTCTTCCCGAGCGAGGCCATGTTCTACGGGCACGCCCTCGTCTGGGTGCTCGGCGACTCTCCCGAGTCGGCCCGCCTCGGCGCCGAGGCCGTGAAGGTCGAGTACGAACCGCTGCCGTCGATCATCACGGTGCGCGAGGCGATCGACGCCCGCTCGTTCCAGGGCATCGCCCGCACCGTCGAGCGCGGCGACGCCGCGACCGCCATCGCGGAGGCCGACCGCGTCTTCGAGGGCGTCACCGAGTTCGGCGGCCAGGAGCACTTCTACCTCGAGACGCAGGCCTCGTTCGCCGTGCGCGACAGCGAGGGGCAGTACTTCATCCAGTGCTCGACGCAGCACCCGTCCGAGACGCAGGAGATCGTCGCGCACGTGCTCGGCATCCCCTCGAACGAGGTGACCGTGCAGCAGCTCCGCATGGGCGGCGGCTTCGGCGGCAAGGAGATGCAGCCGCACGGACTCGCCGCGATCGCCGCACTGGGCGCGAAGCTCACCGGCCGTCCCGTGCGCCTGCGGCTCAACCGCACGCAGGACCTCACGATGACGGGCAAGCGCCACCCCTTCCACATCACGTGGAAGGTCGGCGTGAGCGCCGACGGGTACCTGCAGGGGCTCGACGCGACGCTCACCGCCGACGGCGGCTGGAGCCTCGACCTCTCCGAGCCGGTGCTCGGCCGCGCGCTCTGCCACCTCGACAACGCCTACTGGATTCCGAACGTGCACGCGCACGGGCGCATCGCGAAGACGAACAAGACGTCGAACACGGCGTTCCGCGGCTTCGGCGGCCCGCAGGGCGTCTTCCTCATCGAGGACGTCCTCGGCCGCATCGCCCCTGAGCTCGGCATCGACCCGACCGTGCTGCGCGAGCAGAACTTCTACGTCCAGGGCCAGTCGACCCCGTACGGCCAGCTGGTGAAGGACGCCGAGCGGATGCCGCTCATCTGGTCGCAGCTGAAGGGCGAGTGCGACTTCGACGCGCGCAGCGCCGAGGTCGCGGCGTTCAACGCCGAGCACGACGACGTGAAGCGCGGACTCGCGATCACGCCCATCAAGTTCGGCATCTCGTTCAACTTCGCCGCGTTCAACCAGGCCGGCGCGCTCGTGCACGTCTACAAGGACGGCTCGGTGCTCATCAACCACGGCGGCACCGAGATGGGCCAGGGCCTGCACACGAAGATGCTGCAGGTGGCCGCGACCGCGCTCGGCCTCGAGCTGCACCAGGTGCGACTCGCACCGACCCGCACCGACAAGGTGCCGAACACCTCGGCCACCGCGGCCAGCTCGGGCTCCGACCTCAACGGCGGCGCCGTGAAGAACGCGTGCGAGCAGATTCGCGAGCGCATGGCGAAGGTCGCCGGTCGCCTGCTCGACGTCGACGAGCGCGACGTGCGCTTCGAGGGCGGCTACGTCACGGGCCTCGGCAACCGCGACCTGCGGCTGAGCTTCGCCGAGGTCGCCGAGGCGGCGTACCTGCAGCGCGTACAGCTCTGGGCGGCGGGCTACTACCGCACCGCGGGGCTGCACTGGAATCCCGATCTCATGCAGGGCTCGCCCTTCAAGTACTTCTCCTACGGTGCCGCGGCGACCGAGGTCGAGGTCGACGGCTTCACGGGTGCCTACCGGGTGCGCCGCGTCGACATCATCCACGACGTGGGCGACTCGCTCTCGCCGATGCTCGACATCGGCCAGGTCGAGGGCGCGTACGTGCAGGGTGTCGGATGGCTCACGCTCGAGGAGCTCCGCTGGGACGAGACCGACGGCCCCGGCCGCGGGCGCCTGCTCACCCAGTCGGCCTCGACCTACAAGCTGCCGAGCTTCTCGGAGATGCCCGAGGAGTTCAATGTTCGCCTGTTCGAGAACGCCCGCGAAGACGGCGCGGTCTACGGTTCGAAGGCTGTCGGCGAGCCGCCGCTCATGCTCGCGTTCAGCGCCCGCGAGGCGATCCGCACGGCGGTCGGGGCGTTCGGTCCGGCCGGCCGCGGCGTCGTGCTCGGCTCCCCCGCGACCCCCGAGGCGGTCTACTGGGCGGTCGAGGCGGCGCGGGCCGAGGCATCCGCCGAGTTGGATGCCTCGGAGCCGAGCCGCACGGGCGTCGGCGCCGACGCGGGCCCCGAGCCCGCGTTCGCGGGCGCGGACTCTTGAACGGAGGTCGCGCACGATGGACTGGCTCGACGCGCTCCGACGCCTCCGCGACGTGAGGACGCCCGCGGTGATCGTCACGCTCGCCATCGTGCGCGGCCACGCGCCGCGCAACGGCGGCGCGAAGATGGTCGTCGCACCCGACACGGTGTTCGGCACCGTCGGCGGCGGCAATCTCGAGCAGACGGCGATCGACCGAGCGCGCGACCTGCTCGCGACCGGCTCGGCCGAACCCGAGCTGCTCACCCTGAAGCTCAGCGACAAGGCCACGACCGAGTACGGCGTGCAGTGCTGCGGAGGAGAGGTCACCCTCATGCTCGAACCCGTGCGGGTCGTGCCGTCGGTCGCCGTGTTCGGCATGGGGCACGTGGGCCTCGAGCTCGCGCGCATCCTCGCGCGGCAGGAGCTCGAACTGCACCTCGTCGACTCGCGGGCCGAGATGCTCGCGCCCGAGCGCCTCGGCATGCCCGGCGTCTCGGGTGTGCTCGCCGACGCCGTCGCCGACGTCCGGGTGCACCACGAGCCCGTGCCCGAGGCGGGCCTCGTCGGGCTGCCGCCCGGCGCCCATGTGCTGATCATGACCCACGACCACCTCGAGGACCTCGCGATCACCGACAGCGCACTGCGCCGCGAGGGTCTGGGATCGATCGGACTCATCGGATCGAAGTCGAAGTGGGTGAGGTTCCAGGCGAAGCTCACCGAGCTCGGCCACGACGACGCGGCGCTCGCGCGGGTGACGACGCCGATCGGCATCCCCGAGGTGGCGGGCAAGGCGCCCGCGACGATCGCGGTGAGCGTGGCGGCCCGCATCCTGCAGCTCATCGAGGAGGCGCAGCCGGCCGAGGTCGACGATACCGACGCGGGGGCCGACGCGGCCGCAGGCGCCGACGCGGCCCGGGTCGCCGATGCCGACAAGGCGGAGGCCGATGTCGCCGACGCGGCCGAGGCCGATGTCGCCGTCGCGGCCGACGACCCTCGGGTTCCGGGCGCGGGATCCGCGGCATGACCGCGCCGACGCGATCGGTCATCGTCACGGGAGCCGGCACGGGCATCGGGCGGGCGACCGCCCGGGCCCTGCTCGCCGCAGGCTTCTGCGTCACGCTCGCGGGGCGGCGCAGCGCTCCGCTCGAGGAGGCCGCCGCGACGGGCGACGACGGCACGAGGCATGCAGATGCGCTCGTCGTGCCGTGCGACGTCACCGACGCAGCCGAGGTCGACGCACTCGTCGCCGCCCATGTCGAGCGTTTCGGGCGGCTCGACGTGCTCGTGAACAACGCGGGCGTGCCCGGCCCCGTCGCCGACATCGGCGAGCTGCGGCCCGACGACTGGGCGGCCGTCGTCGCCGTGAACCTGACGGGTGCGGTGCTGTGCGCCGGGGCGGCGTTCCGGCAGATGGCGGCGCAGCACCCGAGCGGCGGACGCATCATCGACAACGGGTCGATCTCGGCGCAGTCGCCGCGTCCGAGGTCGGTCGCCTACACGACCACGAAGCATGCGATCGCCGGACTCACGAAGTCGATCGAACTCGACGGCCGGCCGTACGGCATCAGCTGCACGCAGCTCGACGTCGGCAACGCTCGCACCGAACTGCTCGACGGGTTCGTCGGCGAGGGTGCGCTGCAGGCCGACGGGCGCCGCGTCGTCGAACCGACCATGGACGTCGCGGTCGTCGCCGGCCTCATCGTGCAGCTCGCCTCGCTGCCCTCAGAGGTGAGCGTGCCGCAGCTGACGGCGACCGCCGCGGGCATGCCGTTCATCGGCCGCGGCTGAGCACCCCGTCGACGCCGGCGACCGCTCCTCCTGCCTCCGGCATCGCGACCGCTCCCCGCCCTCGGCATCGCGACCGCTCCCCGTCCCGGCTCTCCACCCACACAGCCTGTCGACAAGTGAACTTGTCGACAACCGACGTGTGCACTTGTCGACTTGTCGACATCCAACGTCTGAACATGTCGACTTGTCGACAACCGACGTGTGCACATGTCGACTTGTCGACAACCAACGTGTGCACATGTGGACTTGTGCACGTCCCTCCCGAGCGCGTATGCCCGACGGTGCCATCCAGAACGCATCAGAGTTGCACTCGATGCCCAGACCCGCGCGTCGACTGCACCCTCGATTGGTGCGGTCGACGTCCTCGTCACAGCGCGTGAGCGACATCACGACGGCCGCGGCGCGGAGCGGAGCCGGACGGCGGCGCTGCATGGCGGCGCAGCAGCCCAGCGACCCAGCAGCCCAGCGACCCAGCAGCCCAGCGACCCAGCAACCCAGCGACCCAGCAACCCAGCGACCCAGCAACCCAGCAGCCCAGCGACCCAGCGGCACGACACGGCACGGCACGGCGGACTCTTCCGTTGACGGCGGGTGACCTTGCGGGCGACGGCTGGCGACCTTGCGGGCGGCGGCTGGCGACCTTGCGGGCGGCGGGCGGGAGACCTTGCGGGCGGCGGCTGGCGACCTTGCAGCTACCCAGGGCGACCTTGCGGCTACCCCGGGCGCATCAAGCTGCTGGCACCTCCGGGCGGCGGCGGAGCGCGAGCGGCAGCGTCGCGAGCGAGATCGCGGCCGCCACCAGGAACGCGACGCTGAACGAGCTGCCGGTCGCGATGAGGCCGACGATGATCGCGCCGATGCCGCTGCCGGCGTCGAAGCCGATGTTCCACACGGCACTCGCGAACACCGACTGATTCGGCGGCACGACGGCGAACGCCTCGCCCATCGTGAGGTTCTGCAGCGCGCCGTAGCTCACGCCGACGAAGGCGAGCCCGACGAGGAGCGGCACGGTCGAGGCATCCGCACCCGATGCCGCTGCGTCGCCCGTGCCCGCCGTCCCGGCACCCGCACCGATCGCGGCCCACGCGACGAGGCCGAGTCCGACCGTCGTCACCACGACGAACGGCCAGAGCAGCCGGTGCGTGCCGAAGCGGTCGGCCAGTCCGCCGACGAGCCAGCGGGTGAGCGCCGCCATCGCCGTGAGCAGGGCGAGCCCGATGGTGACCGTGACGGCGTCGCCGGTGAGCTGCGGGGTGAACGTGATGAGCGCGCCACCCGCGAGCGTCACCCCGAGCAGCACGCCGACGGGCGCCGCGAGCGCGCGCAGCGCCGCCCACCGACCGGGTGCGGCGTGCACGTGCCCCGCCGCCTCGGCCTCGGCCGCCTGCTCGGCGTGCCTGACGTGCAGGCGTCGCGCGAGTCGCACGGCGGGTACGATGCCGGCGAGCGGCAGCGCGCCGGCGACGAACACCCACTGGTATCCGAAGGTCTCGGCGACCCAGGGGGCGAGCGGCAGCAGCACGAGCTGGGGGCCTGCGATGGCGAGCCCGAACGCCCCGATCGCGCGGCCGCGCCGGGCGGGCTCGACGAGATCGGCGACCGCGCCCGATCCGGCGACGGTGAGCACGGCGAAGCCGGCCCCGCGCACCGCGGCGATCGCGAGCACCGGCCCGAGCTCGTTCGACGCGAGGTGAGCGAGCGACGGCGCGCCGAGCAGCACGAGCCCGGCGACGAGCACCGGTCCCCAGCCGAGGCGGCGCAGTGCGCCGGGCACGAAGGTCTGGAACAGCACGGTCGAGAGCATGAACACGCCGGTGACGAGTCCGGCGCCGGCGGCGTCCGCCCCGCCCGTGACCGCCCACTGCGGAGCGACGGGGAGCAGCACGGCATAGCCCGAGAACCCCGCGGCGACCATCGTCAGCAGCGCCGGCATGCCGGGTGCGCGCCAGACCGATCCCCTCACGTGCGTTCCTCTTCCTCTTGTCGACGATCGCGGGGTTGCCTCAGCCGATCGCCCGCCGGGCGCGATCGCCCGCGCCGCGCCCCGACGCACCGCGACGGCCTGACCCGTCGCACACGAGGTGCGCACGGTTCAGGCCGTCGACGCGGTGCCGGCTGCGTCTAGCCTGCCAGCATCGCCTCGATGGGGCCGCGCACGAAGTAGAGCGCGAAGCCCGCCGAGACCACCCACATGAGCCAGTGCACCTTGTTGGCGCGACCCGAGAGGGCGTTGACGAGGGTCCAGGCGATGAAGCCGACGCCGATGCCGTTCGCGATCGAGTAGGTGAGCGGCATCGTCACGATCGTGAGGAACGCCGGCAGCGCGACCGCGAAGTTCGAGAACTTGATCTCCTTGATCTGCCCCATCATCATCGCGCCCACGACGACGAGGGCGGCCGAACCGACCTCGATCGGCACCACGAGGGTGAGCGGGGTGAGGAACATCGAGAGCAGGAAGAGCACGCCGACGACGAGCGACGCGACACCCGATCGGGCGCCCTCCCCGATGCCCGAGGCGCTGTCGACGTAGACGGTGTTCGACGACGTCGACGTCGCTCCTCCCGCGACCGCACCGAGGCCCTCTACGACGAACGCCGAGCGCAGGCGGGGGAAGGTGCCGTCCTTGTAGGCGAGGCCGGCGTTCTTCGCGAGGCCGGTCATCGTGCCCATCGCGTCGAAGAAGTTCGAGAACACGAGGGTGAAGATGAGCATCGTCGCGCTCAGCGCCCCGATGCGGCCGAAGGCGCCGAAGAGGTCGAACTGCCCGACGAGGCCGAAGTCGGGAACCGTGACCCACGACGTCGGAAGCTCGGGGATCGTCATGTGCCAGCCGTTCGGATCCTCGTACGACGGGCCGAGGTTCAGGATGGCCTGCGCGATGATCGCGACGATCGTCGTCGCGACGATACCGATGAGGATGCCTCCGGGCACGCGCCGCGCGACCAGGATGCCGATCGTGATGAGGCCGAGCAGGAAGATGAGCGTCGGCACCGAGGTGATCGAGCCGGCGTCGCCGAGCTGCACGGGCGGGCCGCCCGGGGTGCGGTTGACGAAGCCCGAGTCGACGAAGCCGATGAACGCGATGAAGAGGCCGATGCCGACCGTGATCGCCGCCTTGAGCGCCTGCGGTACGGCCTTGAAGATCGCGGTGCGGGCGCCGGTGGCCCCGAGCAGCACGATGATGATGCCGTTGATCACGACGAGGCCCATCGCCTCGGGCCAGGTGACCTGTCCGACGACCGAGACCGCGAGGAACGAGTTGATGCCGAGTCCGGCCGCGATCGCGAACGGGAGTCGGGCGAAGACGCCGAACAGGATCGTCATGACGCCCGCGGTGAGGCCGGTGGCTGCGCCGACCATCGCGGGGTTCAGCACGTTGCCGTCGACGTCGGGCACGTTGCCGAGGATGAGCGGGTTGAGGATCACGATGTACGCCATCGTGACGAAGGTCACGATGCCGCCGCGGAACTCGCGGGCGAGCGTCGAGCCGCGCGCCGTGATCTCGAAGAACCGGTCGAAGGCGTTCTTGGGTGCGGCGTCGACGGTGGTCGTCGCACCGGTGGGCAGCGGGTTCGGGATGCTCGCGACCGCGAAGGTGTCGAGCGGCGGTTCGGTCGGGTCGGGGGTTTGGGAATCTGCGGTCCCGGCGGTGCCGTCGGACTGCGTCACGGCGGCGTCGTCGCCGGCGCGGGTGGTCGAATCCATGAGAGGGCTTCCTTGCTGTTCATCGCCGGCGCGGTGGACTCCCCGGGGTACCGGGTGGATCTCCGTTGATCCGACTCATGGGCGGCCGCTCGTTCAGCAGGGTTCCTGCGGCGGCCGGGTTCGAAGCTAGCAGCCGGGCAGGCGTGCGTCCAGACCTTTTCGGAATCCCGTTTCCACATTGTGGACATATGGATTGCGTTCCCGCAGATGCGGCGATATTCTCCTCATCATGACGCAGTATCGGATCAGCGAAGCCGCCGAGCTCCTCGGTGTGAGCGACGACACGGTGCGCCGATGGGTGCACGACGGCCTGCTGACCTCCGCGAAGGACGAGGCCGGCCTTCAGGTGGTGCCCGGCGCCGAGCTCGCCGAACGCGCGAAGGCGGTCGCCGCGACCGTGGCCGACCGCAGCCATGTGCGCCGCAGCGCGCGCAACCGGTTCGTCGGCCTCGTGACCGACGTGCAGATCGACGGCCTCATGGCCCAGGTCGAGCTGCAGTGCGGCCCGCACCGGGTGGTCTCGCTCATGTCGGCCGAGGCCGCGCGCGAGCTGCGCCTCGAGGTCGGCTCACGCGGCGTCGCCGTGGTCAAGGCGACCACGGTCATCATCGAGACCGAGAAGGATGCCTCGCCGTGACCCGCCTCCGCCGCTTCGCCGTGCCCGCCGTGATCGGCCTCGCCGCGCTCGCCCTCACCGCGTGCACCTCGGCCGACACCGCCGACGATGCGACGGCGGCCGCGACATCCTCGCCGGCTGAGCCGGAGGGCGACCTGACCATCTTCGCCGCCGCGTCACTCAGCGGGGCCTTCGACGAGCTCGCCGCGCAGTTCGAGGCGGCCCATCCGTCGGTCGACGTGGCGCCGATCACGTACGACGGCTCCTCGGTGCTCGCGACGCAGCTCATCGAGGGCGCGCACGCCGACGTGTTCGCCTCGGCCGACGAGAAGAACATGACGAAGGTCACCGGCGCACAGCTCGCCGGCGACCCCGTCGACTTCGCGACCAACGTGCTCGAGATCGCGGTGGCCCCGGGCAACCCGCTCGGCATCGACGGGCTCGACGACCTCGCCGACGGCGCCACGACGTCCGCCGACGGCACCCCGCTCACCGTCGTGCTCTGCGCTCCCGAGGTGCCGTGCGGCAGCGCGGCGCAGACACTCGTCGACGCCGCCGGCATCACGATCACGCCCGCGAGCGAGGAGCAGAACGTCTCGGCGGTGCTCACGAAGGTCAAGTCGGGCGAGGCCGACGCGGGCCTCGTCTACGTCACCGACGTGCAGGCCGCGGGCGACGCGGTCGCGGGCGTCGAGATCGACGACGCGGCTGCCGCGACCAACGTCTACCCGCTCGCGGCACTCACCGACGCCCCGAATCCCGACGCCGCTGCCGCGTTCGTCGAGTTCGTCGCGTCCGACGAGGGGCAGCTGGTGCTCGCGTCGTTCGGCTTCGGGGCGCCGTGACCCCGGCTGCGGCATCCCGCCCCGTGACCCCACCCGCGCGCCGGGAAGCGCACCGTGTCACGGTGGGCTTCCCGCTGTGGCTCTACGCGCCCGCCGCCGTCGGCGCGGGCGTGCTCGTGCTGCCGTTCGCGGCGCTGTTCGCGCGGCTCGACTGGCCCGGCGTGCCCGCGGCGATCACCTCGCCCGAGGCCCTCCAGGCCCTCGGCCTCTCACTCGCGACGGCGTCGATCGCGACGATCGCGTGCGTCGTGCTCGGCGTGCCGTTGGCACTCGTCATCGCCCGCTCAGGGCCCGCGGTCGCCGCGGTGCTGCGCACGCTCACCACGCTGCCGCTCGTGCTGCCGCCCCTCGTCGGCGGCATCGCGCTGCTCTCGCTGCTCGGTCGCCAGGGGCTCTTCGGCGACGCGCTCGCCGTGCTGGGCCTCCGCATCCCGTTCACGACGACGGCCGTCGTCATCGCCCAGACCTTCGTCGCCCTGCCGTTCCTCGTGATCTCGGTCGAGGGGTCGCTGCGCACGGCGGGCACCCGCTACGAGCTCGTCGCGGCGGGACTCGGCGCGAGCCCGTTCACGGTGTTCCGCCGCATCACGCTGCCCCTCGTCGCTCCAGGGCTCGTCGCCGGCGTCGTGCTGTGCTTCGCACGGGCGCTCGGCGAGTTCGGCGCGACCGCGCTCTTCGCGGGCAACGCGGCCGGCACGACGCGCACGATGCCGCTCGCGATCTACACGGCGTTCAACGGCGCGGGCGTCGCGGAGGACACGGCCATCGCGCTCTCGCTCATGCTGATCCTCGTCGCCATCGGGGTGCTGCTGCTGATGCGCGGCTGGCGGGCGGACGCACCGCGATGAGCGCGCCGACTCCCCCGCGCACGGGCGCTCCGCGATCGGGCGATTCGATCGCGGCGACACCCGCAGGCGCCCTCGACGTCGACGTCCGCGTCGAGGCCGGCTCGTTCGCACTCGGCGCCCGACTCGTCGTCGAACCCGGCGACGTGCTCGCCGTGCTCGGTCCGAACGGCTCGGGCAAGTCGACGCTGCTCGGCACGATCGCCGGCCATGTCGTGCCGTCGCACGGCCATGTCCGCCTCGGGGCACGCGCGCTCACCGACCTCCCCGCCGACGACGGCGCAGACGGCCGGCGGCGCATCGCGCTGCCGCCCGCCGACCGCTGCGTCGGCCTGCTCGGCCAGCACGCCCTGGTCTTCCCGCACCTGAGCGCCCGCGAGAACATCGCGTTCGGGCCGCGCGCCCGGGGGGTTCCCGCCCGCACCGCTCGCGCCGAGGCCGACGACTGGCTCGCGCGCGTCGGCCTCGACGGACTCGGCGACCGCCGCCCGTCCGAGCTCTCGGGCGGGCAGCAGCAGCGCGTCGCCCTCGCGCGCACCCTCGCCGCCGAGCCCGACGTGCTGCTGCTCGACGAGCCGTTCGCCGCGCTCGATGTCGAGGCCGCCGCGTCGATGCGGCGGCTGGTCGCCGACGAGCTCGCCCGGCTCGAGGTGCCCGCGGTGCTCGTGACGCACGACCCGCTCGACGCGATCGTGCTCGCCCGGCGCGCCGCCATCCTGCACGACGGCGCGATCGTCGACGAGGGACCGACCGGCGAGGTGCTCGGCCACCCGCGCACGCCGTTCATCGCGGCGCTCGCCGGGGTCAACCTCGTGACGGGCGTGGCCGCCACGGCCGACCGAATCGTGGCCGACGGGCTCGAACTGCGCGGCGTCGGTGCGTTGCGCCCCGGCTCGCCGGCTTCGGCGGTGTTCAGTCCGGCTGCCGTGCACGTCGCTCCCGAGGCATCCGTCGACCTGACCGAGCCGAACCGATGGCTGGGCACCGTCGCGCTCGTCGAACCCGCCCCCGGGGGCGTGCGCATCCACGTCGCCGAGCACCCCTCGCTCGCGGTCGACGTGCCGTCGTCGCAGGCCGTGGCGCTCGACCTCGGCACCGGGTCGCGCCTCGCCTTCGCGGTCGCCGAGGCCGACGTCTCGCTGCGCGCCGAACGGTGACGCCGTTTGCGGAGGCGGCCCGCGGCGGTGTTACCGTAGTGGCCACCACGAGGGGGTGACCATGACGACGACCGTTCCGACGCGCGACGACGCGACGACGCGCACCCGCGCGCGCCGACTTCCGGCGACCGGACTGGTCGTCGACCGCCTCACCCGGCCGATGCGCGACCTGCGCATCTCGATCACCGATCGCTGCAACTTCCGCTGCGTGTACTGCATGCCGAAGGCCGTGTTCGGGCGCGACTACGCGTTCCTCGACCGCGACGAGCTGCTGAGCTTCGAGGAGATCACCCGCATCGCCCGGGTCGCGGCGGCGAACGGCGTCGAGAAGCTGCGTCTCACAGGCGGCGAACCCCTGCTGCGCCGCGGCGTCGAGTCGCTCATCGAGCAGCTCGCCGAACTGCGCACGCCCGACGGACGGCCCCTCGAGATCGCCCTCACGACGAACGGCTCGGCCCTCGCGGTCAAGGCCGCATCGCTCAAGCAGGCGGGGCTCACCCGCGTCACGGTGTCGCTCGACTCGCTCGACGACGCCCGTTTCCAGGCGATGAACGACGTGCGGTTCCCGGTGTCGCGCGTGCTCGACGGCATCGACGCCGCGCATGAGGCGGGGCTCGGCCCGATCAAGCTCAACATGGTCGTCAAGCGCGGTCTCAACGACGACGAGATCGTGCCGATGGCCAGGCATTTCAAGGGAACTCCGTACACCCTGCGGTTCATCGAGTACATGGACGTCGGCACCTCGAACGGCTGGTCGCTCGACGAGGTCGTGCCGTCGGCCGAGATCGTCGAGCGCATCGGCGCCGAGATGCCGCTCGAGCCGCTCGGCGCAACGGCCCCCGGCGAGACGGCGACCCGCTGGCGCTACGCCGACGGCGGCGGCGAGATCGGACTCATCTCGAGCGTCACGAACGCGTTCTGCGGCACATGCAACCGCGCGCGCATCTCGACCGAGGGCAAGCTCTTCACGTGCCTGTTCGCCGACGAGGGGCACGACCTGCGGGCGCTGCTGCGCGGCGGCATCGACGACGAGGGACTCTCACGCGCGATGGCCGGCATCTGGGGCGCGCGCGACGACCGCTATAGCGAGATCCGCTCGACGCTCACGCCCGAGCTGCGGGCGTCGCGGCACAAGGTCGAAATGAGCTACATCGGGGGTTGAGACGAGGCTCCTACAGCCCGACCCACTCCGAGACGCCGTCGGCGAAGTGCTGCCGCTTCCAGATCGGCACAGTGCGCTTGATCTCCTCGACGAGCCGCTCGCACGCGTCGAACGCCTCGGCCCGGTGCGCCGCCGCGGTCGCCGCGTAGAGCGCGACATCGCCGATCTTCAGCTCGCCCACCCGGTGCACCGCGGCGATCGCGAGCCCCGTCTCGTCGGCGACCCGCTCGACGCACTCGGCGAGGAACCGCTCGGCCTCGGGGTGCGCACGGTAGTCGAGCGATCGCACGCCGCGGCCGCCGTCATGGTCGCGCACGACGCCGCAGAACAGCACGATCGCGCCGCTCTCGTCGGCCTCGACGGCAGCACGCACCGCCTGCTCGTCGATGGGCTCCGCCGTGATCGCGGCCAGGGTCGTGCTCATGCGTCTCGCTTCCGACTCGTCGGCACCGTCATCGGCGCACGAACTCCGAGGCGACGGCGGCGAAGCCGTCGATGCCGCCTGCGAGGTACGTCACGTCGACGTGGCCCCGTTCGGCGAGCGCCCGCACCGCGCGGCGCGAGCGGACATCCCGTTCACAGTAGACGACGATCGCGCCGTCGCCCTCTGCCGGGTCGGAACCCATCAGCAGGTCGCCGAGGGGCACGAGCTCGGATCCCTCGATGCGGCGCAACTCGGCCTCGGCCGGCTCGCGCACGTCGACGAGCCGCATGGGAGCGCCCTCACGCAGGCGGCGCAGCAGCTCGGCGGCCGAGATGCGCGGGCCGGATGCCTCGTGCTCGACGCCGCCCTGGAGCGCGACCGGCTCGATCCCGCAGAACAGCTCGTAGTCGACGAGCGAGGTGATCTCGGGCGCGTCCGCGATCGCCTCGTACGCGAGCTCGCGCGTGCGGCCGGTGAGTGCGTCGATCGTCGTGACCCTGCCGAGCAGCGGCGTGCCGACGCCGGTGACGAGCTTCACGACCTCGCCCGCCATGAGCGCGCCGACCGTCACGCAGAGCGACGGCAGTACGCCCCCGAGCTCGCACGAGAGCACCTCGTCGGGCGGCGGCGGCACCGGGAACAGGTCGCGGTACGTCGGCCCCTCGCGGTGCCAGGCGACGCTCACCTGGCCGTGGAAGCGCAGGATCGACCCCCACACGAGCGGCACGCCCGCGAGGAGGGCGGCGTCGTTCGCGAGGTACCGGGTCGGGAAGTTGTCGCTGCCGTCGACGACGAGGTCGTAGTCGGCGAGGATGTCGCGGAGATTCGCCGCCGTCAACCGCTCGCGATGGCGCACGACGCGGATCTCGGGGTCGGTCGCCGCGACCGTGTCGGCGAGCGAGTCGACCTTCGGCCGGCCGACGTCGGCGAGGCCGTGCCCGAGCTGGCGGTGCAGGTTCGAGAGCTCGACGTCGTCGTCGTCGGCGATGCCGATCGTGCCGACGCCCGTCGCCGCGAGCAGCGGCACGACCGTCGCGCCCAGGCCGCCGGCGCCGATCACCAGCACCCGTGCCGCGGCAAGCCGGCGCTGCGCGAGCTCGCCGAAGCCCGGCAGCATGATCTGCCGGCTGTACCGGGCGATGCGCTCGGGGGTGAGCGGCGCGGCGGGCTCGACCAGCGGTCGGCGGCACGCGTCTCCGACGCGCGGCGCCGCGCGTGCTGCGGAGGTCGATGGCATGCGCCAATTGTACGCAGGGCCCGCGCGCCGCCTTCCGTTGTATGGATGATTGCTTCCATTTTCGCGCCTCGGTGAGCCCGAGGCATCCCGCGCCGGGGTACCATCGACGCATGCCTCCCGTGACCGTGCGGTACTTCGCGGCGGCCGCAGAGGCGGCCGGCGTCGAAGAGGAGCGCCTCGAGATCGCCGACGGCGCGAACCTGGGCGCCCTCCGCGACGAGCTCGTCGCCCGCTACGGCGTCGCGATGGAGCGGGTACTGCGAAGCGGCTCGTTCCTCGTCGACGGCACCGTGCGCCGCGACCCCGCGCACCCGGTCGGGGCGACGGTCGACATCCTGCCGCCGTTCGCCGGAGGGTGAGAGGGGCGACGTGACTGCGACGACCACGATGACCGCCGACGCGACCGCGGCCGACGTGCTGGCTCGCCTCGCCGAACTGGAAGACCCGAAGATGCGCGCCGTGAACGAGCGCCATGGCGACGACCACGGCGTCAACCTCACGAAGCTGCGCGGCGTGGCGAAGGAGCTCAAGACGCAGCACGACCTCGCGCTCGAGCTCTGGGCGACCGACTACACCGCGGCGCGGCTCGTCGCGATCCTCGTCGCGAAGCCGAAGTCGTTCGACGCGGCCGAGCTCGACGCGATGCTGCGCGAGGCCCGCGCCCCCAAGGTGCGCGACTGGCTCGTCAACTACATCGTCAAGAAGAGCCCCCACCGCGAGGCCCTGCGGCTCGCCTGGCTGTCCGACGTCGACCCGTATGTCGCCGCCGCAGGCTGGGCGCTCACCGCCGACGTCGTCGCGAAGCAGCCCGAACTCGTCGACCTCGACGCGCTGCTCGACCAGATCGAGCTCGAGATGCGCGATGCGGCCGAGCCGCTGCAGTGGGAGATGAACACCTGCCTCGCGATGATCGGCATCCACCACGCCGACCGGCGCGATCGGGCGATCGCGATCGGCGAGCGGCTCGAGGTGCTGAAGGACTACCCGACGCCGCCGAACTGCACGTCGCCGTTCGCACCCGCCTGGATCGGCGAGATGGTCCGCCGGCAAGGCGCGACGGCGTAGCGAGCGGGCACCGCACCCGCGCCACCCCGCGACTACACTGCCCACTGGGCGACGACGTACCAGCAGGAGGCCGCATGCGCACCTACGCCGAACACCAGCGCGCCGTGCACGAACTGCTCGATCCGCTGGGCGCGCGACTCGGCGCCGGCGCCGAGGTCGTCGCGGTCGACGACGCGCTCGGCCGCGTGCTCGCCGACGACCTCGTCTCCCCCGCCGACCTGCCCGGCTTCGACAATTCGCAGATGGACGGCTACGCCGTGCGCGCGGTCGACCTCGCCGCAGCGAGCCCCGGTGCTCCGGTGCGCCTTCCGATCGGGCCGACGAGCGCGGCCGGCGACGCGATCTTCGACCTCGCGCCCGGCACCGCGTCGCCGGTCATGACCGGAGCACCGATTCCGCGCGGCGCCGACGCCGTCGTGCAGATCGAGGTCGCCGACCCGCCGGCGTTCATCGGGCTCGGCGGCGGACGGCACGACTCCCCCGCCGGCTCGGTCGTCGCGTTCACCGCTCCCGTGGCGCACGGCCTGTTCGTGCGACCGGCGGGCAGCGATGTCGCCGCGGGCGAGCTGCTGCTGCCGGCGGGGTCACGCCTCGGTCCGGCGCAGCTCGGCGTGATCTCGGCGGCCGGCCTCACGCACGTCGCGGTGCGCCGCCGGGTGCGCGTGCTGCTGCTCTCGACCGGGCACGAGCTGCGCCCGCCGGGGTCGGCGCTGCGGCCCGGGCAGATCCACGATGCGAACACGGCGATGCTCGCCGCCGCCCTCCGCGAGTGCGGCGCGAACGTCGTCGACGCCGTCGCTCCCGACGAGCCCGAGGCGGTGCGAGCGGCGATCGCCCGGGGCATCCACCCCGCCGACGGCGAGCCGGTCGACCTCGTCGTGACGACCGGCGGCGTGAGCGCCGGTGCGTTCGAGGTCGTGCGCGACGCGCTCGAGCCGCTCGGAGTCGAGTTCACGAAGGTCGCGATCCAGCCCGGCGGGCCGCAGGGACTCGGCACCGCGACGCTCGGGCCGGGCGACGCTGCCGGCCGCGCCGCCGCGCCCCGAGACGACCACACCGACGAGGATGCCTCGGCCGAGGCATCCGGCAGCACCGGCGCGGTGAGCGTGCCGGTCGTGTCGTTCCCCGGCAATCCGGTGTCGGCGCTCGTGTCGTTCGAACTGTTCCTGCGACCGGTGCTGCGCCATCTCGAGGGGCTCACGCCCGACCGCAACCGCGCCCGACTGCGCCTCGCGCACGACGTGGTCTCGCCCGCGCGCCGCCATCAGGTGCGTCGCGGCATCATCGACGGCGGCGGTGCCGTCGAGGTCGGCGCCCCGAGCTCGCACCTGTTGCACGCCTATGCGAACGCCACCGTGCTCGTGCACCTGCCGATCGGGGTCGATGCGCTTCCCGCCGGCTCCCTCGTCGACGTCTGGAGGATCGATGACTGACACCCCGCCCCGCCTCACGCACCTGCGCGACGACGGATCCGCGCACATGGTCGACGTGACCGACAAAGCGATCACGAAGCGCACCGCGAGCGCGCAGGCCGTGCTCACCACCCGCCCCGAGGTCGTCGCGATGATCGCCGACGGCACCCTGCCGAAGGGCGAGGCGATCGGCACCGCGCGCATCGCCGGCATCATGGCGGCCAAGCAGACCTCGTCGCTCATTCCGCTCTGCCACCCGCTGCCGTTGACGAAGCTCGACGTCGACATCACGGCCGACGGCTCGCAGGTGCGCGTGGTCGCGACGGCGACGACGAAGGGCGTGACGGGCGTCGAGATGGAGGCGCTGACCGCCGCGAGCGTCGCCGCGCTCACGCTCTACGACATGATCAAGGCCGTCGACAACCGCGCGGTGATCACCGACATCATGGTGCTCGCGAAGGAGGGCGGCAAGAGCGGCGACTGGAGCCGGGAATGACCGCGCACGGTGCGACCGCCGATTCGTCGGCCGACGAGGGGATGCCTCGTGCCGCGACCGTGCTCGTCGCATCGACGCGTGCCGCGGCGGGCGTCTACGAAGACACGACCGGGCCGGTGATCGCGTCGTGGTTCGCCGATCGCGGGTTCGACGTGCTGGGCCCCGTGGTGGTCGCCGACGGCGCCGAGTTCGCCGTTGCGCTCGGCCGGGCGCTCGACGCGTCGCCGTCGGTCATCGTGACGACCGGCGGCACGGGGCTCGCGCCCGCCGACCTCACCCCCGAGGCGACGGCCGCCGTGCTCGATCGCGAACTGCCGGGCTTCATGGAGGAGCTGCGTCGCCGTGGCACCGCGACGACCCCGACCGCACTGCTCACGCGCGGGGTGGCCGGCGTCGCCGGGACGACGTTCGTCGTGAACCTGCCCGGCTCGCGCGGCGGGGTGCGCGACGGGCTCGCGCTGCTCGGCGAGGTGCTCGACCACGTGCTCGACCAGCTCGCGGGCGGCGACCACTCGACTCCGGTCGAATAGCGACGTTCGCCTGTCCGGCGGCCGAGTAGCGACGAAGGAGCGTATCAAGACCTGGTGACCGGGTCTCGAGACGGGTGATCCTTCGTCGCCCGCTACTCGACACCGGAGTGGGCGCGTCAGGCGCGCGGCGCGCGCGGCGGGGTGACGTGCGCCTGGGCGCGCGCGGCGTTGCGTTCGGACACGCGGGAGATCCACTCGAGGCGCTCTCGCTCGAGCGGCACGGCGAACACCGCCCACAGCACGAGTGCGACCCCGGCGCCGACGAGCGCGCCGCCCACCGTGTCGCTCAGCCAGTGCGCACCGAGGTAGGTGCGGCTGATCGCCATGAGCACGGTGTACGCGACACCGAGCACCCAGACCCAGACGCGTGGCACGATGACCCCGATCGCCACCGCGATCGTCGCCGCGTTCGCGACATGCCCCGACGGGAATGAACCGTGGTCGGAGACCACGATCATGTCTTCGGGACGCGCCCTGCTGAACACGCTCTTCAGCACCTGCACGACGCCGGCACTCGCGGCCGAGGCGACGATGAAGTAGAACGCCCCCCATGGGCGGCGCAGCAGGAGCAGCACGATCGCCGTGCCGACGGGCACGATGAACACGCCGACGATGCCGCCGCCGAGCGCGTTCATGAAGTACGCGAAGATGTCGCCCACCGGGCCGCGGAGCGAGAGCATCTCCTCGACCCACTCCTCGTCGACGCCGAACGGCAGGCCGCCGTTGCGCCCCATGATGACGACTCCGAGGAGCGCCGCGGTCGCGATCGCGACGATGCCTCCGATGAGCGGCGCACGCCGCCGGATCGTCCGCACCGAGGCATCCCGTTGCTTCGCCTCGATGGTCTTCGCCGCCTGCATCCCCCAACGCTAACCCGAGGTGGTGGCGGGGCGGCGCAACGGCGCGACCCCGGTCAGTCGGTGAGCGGCGGCACCGTCTTCGGGCGCACGAGCGCCCAGAGGCCGATGATCGCGACCGCCGCGGCGCCCGTCATCACGACCGCCATCGGCAGGGCGCTGCCGACGCCCATGAGGCCGATGAGGGGCGAGATGAGCCCCGCGAGCCCGAAGTTCAGGGCGCCGAGCAGCGACGCCGCCGTGCCCGCCTCGCTGCCGTGCGACGCGAGCGCGAGGATCTGCACCGCAGGGAAGGAGAATCCGCACGCCGTGATGAACAGGAAGAGCGGCACGATCGTGCCCCAGAGCCCCGCACCTGTCACGTCGAGCACGCCGATCGCGATCGCCGAGCCGAAGAGCACCACGGTCGTGACCGCGAGGATCCACTGCGGCGCGACCCGCCCGCGCATGAGCCGCGAGCTCGTCTGCACACCGATGATGATGCCGACCGAGTTGACGCCGAAGAGCAGCCCGTACTGCTGGGCCGTGAACTCGTAGACCTCCTGGAACAGGAACGACGAGGTCGACAGGTAGCCGAACAGGCCCGTGAACACCATGCCGCCGACGAGGGCCGCACCGAGGTAGACGCGGTCGCGGAAGAGCGCCGCGTACCGGTCGCGCATCGTCGAGTGCCCCGACACGTGCCGGCGCGACGGGGGCAGCGTCTCGACGATGAGGAACGCGACGCACAGCACGACGACGACGCCGTAGCCGGCGAGCACCCAGAAGATGCCGCGCCAGTCCATGACCTGCAGCAGCTGCGAGCCGATCACGGGCGCGAGCACCGGCGCGAGGCCGTTCACGAGGGCCAGCCGCGACAGCATCTTCACGAGCGGCTTGCCGCCGAACAGGTCGCGCACCATCGCCATCGCGACGACGCCGCCCGCCGCCGCCCCGAAGCCCTGCAACAGGCGGAACGCCGCGAGCCACGCGATGTCGGGCGCGAGCGCCGCGCCGACCGATGCGGCGATGTGCAGTGCGGTCGAGAGCATGAGCGGAAGCCGCCGCCCGACCTTGTCGCTCCACGGGCCGACGATGAGCTGGCCGAAGCCGAACCCGATCATCGTGCCGGTCAGCGTGATCTGCACCGCGGCGGCCGAGACGCCGAACTCGTCTTGCAGCACCGGGAACGCGGGCAGGTAGAGGTCGACCGTGAACGGCCCGAGCGCCGTGAGCGCGCCGAGCACGAGCACGTAGACCAGCCGCTGACGGCTGGACAGCGCGTCGCCGGGGTGCGTCGAGACGACCGGCGTCGACCGCGTGTCGTCGGGGCGGATGATGGGGATGGGGCTCGTGGCGGACATGCGGTTCCTGGCGTGCTCGAGGCGGGAGGGAGAAAGGCTGGATGCGTCGGCGCACGCCGTCGGACGCCGAACTCGAATCGATTCGAAAGGATTCGAGAAGACACGATTCTACCCGACGCGGGTGCCTCGCCATCAAGCCCGAGACCTCCCCCGCCGCGGAGATCGTGCATCGATCGGCCCGACCGCGCGGTGCCCCGCGTCGGTAGGCTGGATCGGTGCCGTTCGATCTCCGAGACATCCCGCTCGATCCGAAGGCCGAGGCCGCGCTCGCGGCGCGCGGCCTCGAGTACCGCGTCGTCCGTCCCGATGAACGCGAGGGCCTCGAGGCGTGGGTCGAGGCAGACCGACGCGGATTCAACGAGGGGCGAGCCGGTGCCGCCGAGTTCGCCCGCGAACTGTCGGTGATCGCCGACCGCCGCGTCACCGCCGTCTACGACCCGACGCTCGACGCGCCCGAGGTTCCCGTCGCCACGACCGCGAGCTGGCCGACCGGGCTCAGCGTGCCTGGCGGCCGCAGCGTCGACAGCTGGGCCGTCGCGTCGGTCACCGTCGCCCCGACGCACCGCCGTCGCGGCATCGCCCGCGCGATGATGGAGGCCGAGCTGCGCAACGCGCAGGCGGCCGGCGCCTCGCTCGCGATGCTCACGGCGTCGGAGGCCACGCTCTACGCCCGCTACGGGTACGCCCCCGCTGCGCGCATCTCGACCGTCGAGGTCGAGCGTCGTCGCGTCGAATGGATCACTCCGGCCGAGCCCGGTCGCGTGCAGTTCGTCGCGCCCGACGTCATGCGCACCGCCGCCGGCGCGATCGCCCGACGCGCCGTCGCCCGCACGCCCGGCGAGATCGACCGCTGGCCGGGCCTGCTCGACCGGGTGCTCGGCACGCACGACCCCGACAGCGAGCGATCGCGCGCCGTTCGGGTCGCCCGCTACGACGACCGCCACGACCAGCCGCAGGGGTTCGTCGTGTACCGGATCCGTCCGCAGCACGACGACCCTGCGGGCGTGCTCGAGTTCGACTTCCTCGCAGCGGCGACCGACGAGGCCGAGCGCGCGCTCTGGCGATTCCTCACCGAGCACGACCTCGTCTCCCGGGTGCGCGGCCGGTTGCGCTCGGTCGACGAGGCGCTGCCCTGGCTCATCGCCGATCGGCGCGCTATCACCGTGAGCGACGTCACCGACCACCTCTGGCTGCGCATCCTCGACCCGGTCGCCGCGCTCGAGGCGCGGCGCTACTCGGGCCCGGGGTCGCTCGTGCTCGACATCGACGACCCGCAGGGGTACGCGGCCGGCCGGTTCGAGATCGAGTTCTCGGCCAAGGGCCACGCCGAGGTGCGACGGGCCGAGTCGAACGGCGGGGATGCCTCGGCTCGCGCCGCGCGCCGGTCGAGGCCCGCACAGGGGTTGGGACTGCGCCTCGGCGTCGCCGAGCTCGGTGCGATCTACCTCGGCGACGTGGCGCCGTCGCTGCTCGCCCGCGCCGGACGCATCGTCGAGACGACGCCCGGCTCGCTGGCGCTGGCCGACCGCGTGTTCGCGTCGCCGCGCACCCCGCATCTCAGCATCTGGTTCTGAGGGTGTCAGCGCCCTCGTTCGTCGGCCGCTCCCGGGCCGGCTCGGGGCCGCCGGCTAGATCGAGTCCTGCCGCGGGAAGACGACCTTCTCCATGATGATGATGAGCGACGCCGCGACCGGAATGGCGACGAGCGCACCGAGCACGCCGCCGAGCGTGCCGCCCGCGACCGCCGCGATCACCACGAGGGCTCCGGGCACCGCGACCGCGCGGTTCATGATTCGGGGGCTCAGCACGTACGCCTCCACCTGCATGTAGATCAGGTAGTAGATCGCCGCGGCGAGCGCGGTGTACGGCCCGGCGGCGAGGCAGACGAGCGAGATGATGACCGCACCCGTGAGGGTTCCGACGAGGGGGACCAGCGAGAAGAGGAAGGCGATGAACGCGAGCAGGATCGGCGCGGGAGCCCCGATGATCGACAGGAAGAAGAGGCTCAGCACGCCGTTGACGGCGGCGAGGCTGACCTGCCCGATGACGTATCGGCCGACCGACCCGGTGATCTCCTCCGACACGTCCCGGTAGCCGGCACGCGACGACGCAGGAACGAACCGCGCCGCGTAGCGCTTCATCGAGTCGAGCGAGGCGAGGAAGTACAGGGTGAGGATCAGCACGATGGTCGCCCCGGTGAAACCGCCCGCGATGCCGGCGCCGACGGCGAGGATTCCGCCGCCGAGCGAGCCGAGGTTCGCCGGATCGGCGAGCCACTCGCCGGCCGACTCGATCGCTCCCTTGATCGCGTCCTCGGACCCGGTGATGCCGTTGAGCCAGATGACGAGGTCGCTGTGCTGGGCGTTCTCGACGATCGCGGGCCAGTTCTCGATGACGTAGGTCGTCTGCTCGACCACGATCGGCACGATCGTCGCGATCAGCCCGACGAACAGGCCGATCACGACGGCGAACACGATGAGGATCGCAGCCCAGCGGGGCAGCCCCCGTCGCTGCATCCAGCTCACGACCGGGTCGAGGCCGAGCGCGAGGAAGAGCGCGAGCGCGACGTAGAGGATGACCGTGCCCAGCTGCCCGACGATGCCGCCGAGCACGAGGGCGAGCAGCACGCCGATCGCGCCGACGAACCCGATGCGGAACGCACGGATCTTCACCTCGGGCGAGCGCGCATCGCCGTCGCTCGTCACCTCGGCCGCGGGCGGTGGCGCCGCCGGCGCACGCTTCGTACGGATTCGCATGGTGCCGACGCTACCGCCGCGCCGAGGCATCCCCCGGGAATGAAACGGATGCCGCGGCGATTGTGATCAACGGGGCGCCGCCGCGCGCCCGGGTGAGGAGTGGCGTGGGCGACGCAGCAGGTGTGGGTTTCCGATCCGAGCGCGGGCCGGTGCTCATCGCGGTCATGCTCGCGACGGGGCTCATCGCGATCGACTCGACCATCCTCGCGACGGCGGTGCCGTCGATCGTGCGCGACATCGGCGGGTTCGCGCAGTTCCCGTGGCTGTTCTCCATCTACCTGCTCGCGCAGGCGGTGTCGGTGCCCGTGTACGCGAAGCTCGCCGACACCGTCGGCCGCAAGCCGATCATGCTCGTCGGCATCGCGCTGTTCCTCGTCGGATCGGTGCTCTGCGGGTTCGCGTGGGACATGACGTCGCTCATCGTGTTCCGCGCGGTGCAGGGCCTCGGCGCCGGCGCCGTGCTGCCGGTCTCGATCACCATCACGGGCGACATCTACACGGTGCGCGAGCGCGCCAAGGTGCAGGGCTACATCGCGAGCGTGTGGGCGGCGTCGTCGGTGCTCGGCCCGACCCTCGGCGGGGTGTTCGCCGAGTTCCTGTCGTGGCGCTGGATCTTCTTCATCAACATCCCGCTCTCCCTCATCGCGGCGCTCATGCTCTGGCGGGCCTACCACGAGTCGTTCGAGCGCAAGAAGCATCGCATCGACCTGACCGGCTCGATCGTGCTGACCGTCGGGCTCACGCTCGTGATCCTCGGCGTGCTCGAGGGCGGACAGGCCTGGGCCTGGCTCTCGTGGCAGAGTCTCGTCGCCTTCGGCGTCGGCGCCGTGCTGCTCGTCGCGTTCGTGTTCATCGAACTGCGCGCAGCCGAACCCGTGCTGCCGCTCTGGGTCTTCTCGCGCCGCCTCATCGTGACGACCTCGCTCATCTCGCTCGGCGTCGGCGCCGTGCTCATCGGGCTCACGTCGTACGTGCCGACGTTCCTCGAGATCACGGCCGACGCGACGCCGATCGTCTCGGGACTCGCGGTCGCCGCGCTCACCCTCGGCTGGCCGATCTCGGCGTCGAACTCGGGCCGGCTGTACCTGCGCATCGGGTTCAAGAACACGGCGCTCATCGGCATCACGATCGCGGTGCTCGGCAGCATCGCGCTGTTCGCGGTGTCGTTCGTGCCGAACGTCGTGACCACGGCGATCGCGTGCTTCATCGTCGGCCTCGGCCTGGGGCTCATCGCCTCGCCGACGCTCATCGCCGCCCAGTCGTCGGTGCCGTGGGAGGAGCGCGGCGTCGTGACCGGCGCCAACATGTTCCTGCGGTCGGTCGGCAGTGCCGTCGGCGTCGCGATCTTCGGCGCGATCGCGAACGGCGCGATCGCCCGGTCGGGGCTCGGCGACCACTCCCCCGTCGCGATCCAGGCCGCGTCGGCCGCGGTGTTCTTCGCCGTCGCCGTCGCGGCGGTGCTCACGATCATCGCCGCCGTCGCGATGCCGCGCGCCCGCGTCGACGAGATCGAGCACCGCCCCGTGGAGGCCGCCGCCGCGAGCTGAGCCCAGCCGGTCTCAGTCCCAGCGGCCCGCGGGCGGCATGACCTCGCCCTCGAGGGTGCGCACCCAGCGATCGCCGGTCGCGCGGTGCTCGGCGCGAGTCGCGAAGCGGTAGTGGTAGGCCCGCACCCTGATCCAGCGCGGCGGCGCCCCGTCGAACGGGTCGTGCGCGAGCAGCGCGAGCGTCGCAGGATCGGCCGCGAGCAGCCGCTCGAGGAACACCGCGAACCACGGCTCCCACATGCGGCCGAGCGGCAGGAACCACATGAGCCAGTCGAGCCGCAGATGGTAGGGCGCCCACTGGCGCGGCAGCGCGCGCAGGTCGCCCGGCTTGCCCTTGAAGCCGTACTCCCGCCAGGAGGCATCCTCGTCGGGAACCTCGTCGTCGGTGCCCTCGACGACGATCTCGATGCGCCGCGTCGTGACGGTGCCGAACGCGCCGTAGGCGTTCACGAGCATCCACCGGTTGAAGCTCGCGTTCATGAGCTGGCGGTGCGCGAACAGGTTGCGCAGCGGCCACCAGCTGAGCACGACGATCAGCGCGCCCACCGCGAGCACCACGATCGTGAACCAGAGCGGCGAGCCCGAGGCATCCGAACCGAGGTCGGCCGGAATCGCGGGGATCAGCCGGTGCCACACCGGATCGGTGATCGCCGAGGCCGCGAGCACGACCGTGATCCAGTTGAGCCAGGCGAAGTTGCCGGTGACGATGAGCCACAGCTGCGTGAGGATGACGACCGCCGCGGCCGCCGAGCCCACCGGCCCCGGCACGAACAGCAGGAACGGCACCACGAGCTGCGCGAAGTGGTTGCCGAGCACCTCGCCCCGATGGAACCACGGCGGCAGCAGGTGCGCCTGCCTGCTGAGCGGGCCGGGCATCGGCTGCGTCTCGTGGTGGTACATGAGCGCGGTGAGGTCGCGCCACTCGCGCCCGCCGCGGATCTTGATCATGCCCGCCCCGAACTCGAGCCGGAAGACGAGCCACCACACCGCGACGATCGTCACGACCGGCGGCGGCACCTCGTCGGAGCCGAGGAACGCGACCGTGAAGAGCGCCTCGCACAGCAGCATCTCCCACCCGAAGCCGTAGAAGGTCTGGCCGACGTTCACGACCGACAGGTACAGCACCCACAGCGCGAGGAACAGCACGAGCGGCAGCCAGGGCGGCCCCAGTTGCGGCAGGCCGGCGACGAGGGATGCCGCGAGCACGATGCCGGTCGCGGCGACGACCACGAGCCGACGATCGGAGTACCCCCAGCGGAAGAGGCTCGGCCCCCGCAGTCGCGCACCGGGCGCACTCGCCCGGCGCAGGAGTTCGGGCACCGGCAGCAGGCCGCGCTCGCCGAGCAGCGGCCGGAACTGGTTCAGCGTCGAGACGAACGCGACCACGGCGAGCGCCGCGACGCCGCGCTGCAGCACCTGGCGGGCGACCTCGTAGTCGTGCGCGTCGAACCAGGCGGTCCAGTCCACATGTCCACGCTACGCCCGGGCCCGTCGGGCGAATAGGAGCGGAACCGCCTCGAGACTTCAGAGCCCCTCAGGCGCCGATGCCGAACCGCTCCTTGAGCGCGAGCTTCGCCGCGTACCACCCGTTCATGCCGTGCACGGCCGGCCCCGGCGGGGTCGCGCTCGAGCACAGGTACACCCCCTCGACGGGTGTGCGCCATGGCGCCGTCGACACCACGGGCCGCTTGACGAGCTGTGCGAGCGTGAGCTCCCCCGAGTAGATGTCGCCGCCGACGTAGTTCGCGTTGTACGCGCCGACCTCGGCCGCCGAGCTCGCGGCCGACGCGAGCACGACGTCGCGGAACCCCGGTGCGAACCGCTCGACGGCGGCGGTCACGAGCTCGGTCGCGTCGAGCGTCGACCCGGCCGGCACGTGCGTGTACGCCCAGAGCACGTGCTTGCCGGCGGGTGCGCGGGTCGCGTCGACCACGCTCGGCTGGCAGACGAGCACGTAGGGATGCCTCGGCGCCCCGCCGTGCCCCGACACCTGCAGGCTCACCCCGGGTTGCAGGCCTCGCGCGACCGCGTTCTCGGCGAGCGCGATCTCGCGCCGGCTGCCGCCGACGTGCACGGTCGGCGCGAGCCCCACGGCGGGGTTCGCCCACGGAACCGGCCCGTCGAGCGCGAAGTCGACCTTCGCGATGCCCGAACCGTAGCGGTAGCGGCGGAGTGCCCGTTCGTAGCGACCCGGCAGGTCGGCCGAGAACAGCAGCTCGGGCGACGTGTCGAGCAGCACCGCCCGCGAGCCCGAGACCTCGTCGAGCGCGCGAACGGGCGCGTCGGTCACGATCTCGGCGCCGCGCTCGCGCAGCTCGGCGACGAGCGCGTCGGCGATCGCCTGGGACCCGCCGACGGGCAGTCCCCACCCGACACCGTGGCCGTGCATCGCGAGCAGGAGCCCGGCGCCGGCCGAGGCGAGCGAGGGCATCGCGCCCGCGGCATGCGCGACGACCCCGGTGAGCAGCGCGGGGGCGACGTCGCCCCTGAAGCGCGAGTTCCACGCGGCCGTGCCCTGTTCGAGCGCACGCAGCCCGAACCGCACGGCGGCGATCGGGTCGCGCGGCACCTGCAGCAGCTGCGAACCGGTGAACGCGACGACCCCCCGCTGGCGGGCGAGCAGCGGTGCGACGAGGCGGCGCCACGCCGGACCGTCGACGCCGAGCCCGTCGGCCGTGCGGTCGAGGTCGCGCCAGGCGATGCCGGCCCGCCCGCCGGGCAGCGGATGGGCGTACGAGACCTCGGGCACGACCCATTCGGGGGCATGCGGGCCGTCGATGAGGCCGAGCTTGTGGAAGACGGGCGAGGCGAGCCCGGCGGGGTGCACGGCCGAGCACACGTCATGCCGGAACCCGGGCAGGGTGAGTTCGGCGGTGCGCACCCCGCCGCCGAGCGTCGGGGCGGCCTCGAGCACACGAACCGAGAGGCCGGCCCGGGCGGCGACGACCGCGGCGACGAGGCCGTTCGGCCCCGAGCCCACGACGGTGAGGTCGGCCACGGTCAGAACTCGCGCTGGTAGACCCAGGGCAGGCGGTCCATCAGCAGCCGGTGCCGGTGGCCCCTCGCGCCCGACACCTCGTCGTCCTCCTGCCAGAGCACCATGCGCCGGGCGTCGTCGCGACGCGCCACGTACTCGAGCATGTCGCCCGAGGCGAAGGCGGTGAGCGCGTGGTCGACCGAGTCGACGCCCGCGAGGCCGTGCAACGTGACCCACGTCGGCGGCCAGAGCGTGAGCTCGCCCGCCGCGTGCCGCTCGAGCGCGTCGGCCGGCCGCAGCCAGTCGACCGCGACGACCTCGTCTGCGGCGAGCCGGAACTCGCCGTCGGGCACGCGCACCGCGAAGAACGTGGTGGTGAGCTGCTTGGGCGCCCCCTTCGGCGGCGTCCACCGCGAGAACGGCACGAGCTCGTCGGCGGCGAGCACGAGACCCACCTCCTCGGCGACCTCTCGCACCGCGGCACGCCGGGCGGCGTCGATGCCGTCGCGCGGCGTGCCGTGCAGGTCGCCGTCGTCGACGGCACCGCCGGGGAACACCCAGGCGCCCGCGAACGAGCCGCGATCGCTCGGCCGTTCGGCGAGGAGCACCTCGACGCCGAGCTCGCCGTCCCTCAGCAGCACGACGGTGGCGGCGGAGCCGGTGGCGGGCGGGGCGGCGACGGAGACGGAGGTGGAGGTGGACCGGGACTCGGGCACGGTGTCCATCCCTTCAGCCTAAGCCGGTGGCCGCGGCCGGGCCAGACCTCGTGCGCCGAGGCCGCCGCTACACTGCCGACATGCAGGAGCCCGCCGACCAGCCGCACGTCGACCCCGCGGGGCCGTCGCGATTCGCGCGCGCCGTGCTGGCGCCGAACCCCGGCCCGATGACGCTCGACGGCACGAACAGCTACGTGCTGCAGGCGCCCGGCGCGCGCACGAGCGTCGTCGTCGACCCGGGGCCCGCCGATGCCGGCCACCTCGCCCGCCTCGCCGCCGCTCCCGTCGAACTCGTGCTCATCACCCATCATCACGCCGACCACACCGAGGCGATCGACGCGTTCGCCCGGCTGACCGGGGCTCCGGTGCGCGCGATCGACCCGACGTTCTGCCGCGACGCCGCCCCCCTCGCCGACGGCGAGCGCATCGTCGCCGCCGGCCTGGCGCTCGAAGTCGTCGCCACCCCCGGTCACACGCGCGACTCGGTGTGCTTCGCACTGCTCGGCGAAGCCGGTGCGAGCGCCGGAGCCGCCGCCGACGCAGACCCGCCGCGCGCGGTGCTCACGGGCGACACCGTGCTCGGCCGGGGCACGACGATCATCGCCGATCCCGACGGGGCGCTCGGCCCGTACCTCGGTTCGCTCGAGCGCCTGCGCGCGATCGGCACCCCCGGCCCGGTCGCGGTCCTGCCGGGCCACGGCCCCGAGCTGCCCGACCTCGCCGCGATCTGCGACGCGTATCTCGCCCACCGCGCCGAGCGACTCGACCAGGTGCGCGCCGCGCTCGCCCGGCTCGGCGCGGATGCGACGGTCGGCGAGGTCACCGATCTCGTCTACGCCGACACGGATGCCTCGGTGCGGGGTGCGGCCGAGGCATCCATGCGCGCCCAGTTGGCGTACCTGCGCGACCTGGCCTGACGCCCACTCCGACGCCGAATCGCCCGGCTCCGCGGGGAACCGGGCGATTCGATCGATACGGCGAGGTGCGGAGGTCAGGCCGCGACGGCGAAGCCGCCGGTCCAGCCGATCTTCTCCTGCACGGCGAGCGTGAGCTGGAGGAAGCCGATCGACTCGAGCTCGCGGGCCCGCTTCAGGGCACCGGCGTCGATCGCCTTGACGCCGCCGGCGCGCACGACGTCGATGAGGGCCTGCTTGGCCACCGCGTCGTCGCCCGCGACGAGCACCGTCGTCTCCTCGTCGCCCACGGTCTTCGAGGCGAGGGTCGCGGCGAAGTTCGTGTTGAACGCCTTGAGCACGCGCGACTCGGGCAGCAGCTCGGCGAGCTCGGCGGCCTTCGAGCTGTCGGAAGCGGGAACCAGCGAGTCGAACGTCTCGAAGTCCAGCGGGTTGGTGATGTCGACGACGATCTTGCCGGCGAGCTCGGCGCGACGCGCCTCGGCGATCTCGGCGATCGCGAAGTGGGGCACGGCGAGCACGACGATGTCGCCCGTGACCGGCTGCGAGAGATCGCGGCCGAGCACTTCGACGCTGTTGCCGCCTGCGGCGACGATGCCCCCGATGGCCTGGCCCATGTTGCCGTTCCCGATGATGCTGACGGTCGTCATTGTCTTTCCTCCCCGCGCCTCGTCGACGCGATTACTTGTTTCGACAACCATCACTCTAGGGCAAATAAGTTGTCTCGTCAACTATTGCGGTAGACTGGCCGCATGACCGACGACACGAAGTGGCTCAACGCCGAGGAATCGGCGGCGTGGGTGCGCCTCATCGCCGTCGCCGAGCTCCTGCCCGGCGCGCTCGACGCGCAGCTGCTGCGCGACGCCGGGCTCACCCACTTCGAGTACGTCGCGCTCATGGCGCTCGCCGACGCCCCCTCGCGCACGATGCGCATGACCGAGCTCGCCTCCCGCACGAATGCGACACTGCCGAGGTTGTCGCACGTCGCCCGCCGGCTCGAGGAGCGCGGCCTGATCCGCCGCTTCCCGTGTCCCGAAGACCGTCGCGCCACGAACGCGACCATCACCGAGGCCGGGCTCGACCTCATGGCCGAGGCGGCGCCCGGGCACGTCGACACCGTGCGCGCCAACGTGTTCGACGCGCTCACGGCCGAGCAGCTCGAGCAGCTCTACGTCATCGCCGGCGCCGTGCTCGCGAAGCTCGACCCCGACGAGCGGCTCACCGCGACGTCGTGCCAGTTCAGCGAGGGCCCGGTCGTCCGCACCCTCGCGGGGTAGTGGCCTCGATTCGCTGAGGCCTCCCGAGCTCGTCGGGAGTGCGCCCTGCCGGCTTCACCCGCCTGGGCGCCGGTGCCGCGGAGACTCATCGCAGATCTCGCACGCGGGGTCAGCCGGTCCCCCGCATGGACTCCGATCCCGCGTACGGGCATTGCCGATCCCGCGTGCGGGCGCCGGTCCGTCGCGTGGGAATCGTCGATCCCTCCCTTCAGCGCCGGCCCGTCGCGTGGGAATCGTCGATCCCTCCCTTCAGCGCCAGCCCGTCGCGTGGGAATCGTCGATCCCTCCCTTCAGCGCCGGCCCGTCGCGTGGGAATCGTCGATCCGTCCCTTGAACGCCGGTCCGTCGCGTGGGGCGCCGGTTCCGTGCGTGGGCGCCGGTTCCACGCGTCGGCGCCGGTTCCACGCGTCGGCATCGGTTCCACGCGTCGGCGTCGATCCTGCGTGGACATCGCTCTGGGGAACGAGGACACAAGTCCACAACTCCACACCCCTGCAGGACACAAGTCCACAACTCCACACCCCTGCAGGACACAAGTCCACAACTCCACACCCCTGCAGGACACAAGTCCACAACTCCACACCCCTGCAGGAC
>NZ_JBSHHD010000006.1:81602-122858 GCF_053618155.1 Agromyces sp. NPDC055658
GGACACAAGTCCACAACTCCACACGTCTTCCCAATGAGGCCCCGCCACCTGGCGGGCCAGCGAGGAACGAGGAACGAGGAACGAGGAACGAGGAACGAGGAACGAGGAACGAGGAGCGCGGAGTGAGGAGCGTGTCGCGAGGAGCGCGCCGCGCCTCGCTCCTGAGCTCGAGAGCTCTCCTGAGCTCGAGAGCCGAGGAGCAAGTGGATTCTCTCCGCCGAGAGCAGCACTGCTCTCGGCAGCATCCGCCCCACCGTGCGCCGACGCCGCGCAGGCTGGGTTCATGAGCGAACAGACCCCGGCGATCCAGCCGATCGACGCCGAGCTCACCGCCCGGCTCTTCCATGAACGCATCATCGTGCTCGGCGACGAGCTCGACCAGCAGGGCGGCAACCGCCTCTGCGCGCAGCTCGTCACCCTCGCCGGCGACGACCCCCGCCGCGACATCCGGTTCTGGATCAACTCGCCCGGGGGCTCGGTGTCGGCCATGCTGGCGATCTCCGACCTCATGCGCTCGATCCCGAACGACGTCGCGACGATCGCGTACGGCATCGCGGCGAGCGCCGGCCAGTTCCTGCTGAGCGCCGGTACCCCGGGCAAGCGCTTCGCCCTGCCGCATGCGCGCATCCTCATGCACCAGGGCTCGGCCGGCATCGGCGGCACGGCGGTCGACGTCGAGCTGCAGGCCGACGACCTTCGTTACACCCGGGACACCGTGCTCGGCATCACCGCGGAGAACACCGGCCAGCCCATCGCGAAGATCGCCGAGGACTCGCTGCGCGACCGCTGGTACACGGCCGACGAGGCGGTCGACTACGGCTTCATCGACCGCGTCGTCGACGGCTTCGACGAGATGTTCCCGAGGGCTGTGCGGCCCCAGACCGGATTGCGAGTACCCGCATGACCAGCTACACGATCCCCTACGTCGTCGAACGTCGGGGCAACAGCGAGCGCTCGCTCGACGTCTACAGCCGCCTGCTCTCTGAGCGCATCGTCTACCTCGGTACCGAGATCGACGACGGCGTCGCGAACGTGCTCATCGCGCAGTTCCTGCACCTCGCGTCGGAGTCGAACGACACCCCGATCAGCCTCTACCTCAACTCCCCCGGCGGTTCGCCCGGCGCGGCGCTCGCGGTCTACGACACGATGCAGCACATCCGGCCGGATGTCGCGACGACGTGCGTCGGCCAGGCGGGCGGGCCGGCGGCGGTACTGCTCGCCGGCGGGGCGAAGGGGCAGCGTGCGATCCTGCCGCACGGCCGGGTCGTGCTGCACCAGCCCTCGACGCAGGGCCGCGGCACGATCCCCGACCTCATCATCCACGCCGACGAGGTCGTGCGAGTGCGCGCCGAGCTCGAGGCGGCCCTCGCCGTCGACACCGGGCACGACGTGGCGACCCTGCGGCACGACACCGACCGCGACCTCATCCTGCCCGCGGCGGCGGCCGTCGAGTACGGGCTCGCCGACCACGTGCTGACGGCACGGGTGCCGGTCGGCGCCGGCGCGGCCGCCTACGCGGCGAGCAGGTAGACGCCGCCGCGCGGCGCGGCGACGGTCGCGCCGCCGTCGGCGATCGCGCCCGAGGCCTCGTCGAGGTCGAGCACCAGCACGGTGCCGATGTCGACGGCGGGATGCCTCGCCGGCGCGTCGGCGCGGAACGCGAGCGCGCGCTCGTGGTCGAGGCGCTCGCGCCGCTCGGCCTCCAGCCGTTCGGCCTCGTGGCGGGCGCCGAGCACCTCGCCCACCCGGTGCGCGACCTCGAAGAGCTCGAGCCCGAGCGCCTCGGCGACGGCGCCGAGCACCTCGCTCGACGGCTCTTTGCGGCCGCGCTCGATCTCGGAGAGATACTGCGGTGAGACGCCGGCCGAGGCCGCCACCTCGGTGAGGATCCGCTCCTGGGCGAGCCGCTCGCCTCGCAGCACCTCGCCGAGCACGTCGCGCCAGAGCGGCTTCGACCTGCGCGGGACCGTTGGGAACTCGACGACCTTGCCCATGCCCCGAGGCTAACCGCGGCCGGTACGCGACGACAGGGCGATCCGCTCACAGCAGAACGGGCCGCTCCGCATGCGCGGAACGGCCCGTTCGGCAGGTGGTCTCAGGCGACTTCGTAGGTGAGGCAGTCGGCGTCGTCGTGGCCGGCGCCGATGCGCACCGCGGCTGCGGTGCATTCGAGCTTCGAGTTGTGGATGCACTCCGAGCGCTGGCATGCTCCGACGTGCGTGAGCACCTTGTCGAGCCCGCCCTTGGAGCCGAGCGGGATGAAGGTGACGCACTCGGCGTCGCCGGGCGAGCCGGCGATCGTGACGGCTGCCGCGTGGCAGTGCGAGTGGTCGTTGTAGGAGCAACCGGCCACCGAACACTCGGCGACCGCGGGCATCTCGTCGAGCGTCATGCTCATGGTGACCTCCTGAGGCGGTTGCGACTCTGCTGTGTTCGGATGGTAGCCCCGCCACCCGCTCGACCGCAGCACCTGCGGGCCGATTTTCCGCAGATCAGTCGGACTTTCTTCTGAGGATTGCCTTACCTATCAGCTCCGAACGGGCGGCGATCCGGCGATGTTCAGGCGGGCGCGTTGTCGGGATCGATCGTCTCGATCGTGTCCTCCTCGACCGGGTTGTCTGCCTCGACGTCGTTGGCGTGGGTGCCGCGCTCGGGTCCGTCGGGCGCCTCGGCGGGTTCGCCCTCGCGATCGAGCCGCTCTTCTGCGCCGGTCGTGTCGTCGGGGTCGCGCGGGGTCGGCCCCGGTCGTCGCTCGTCGGTCATGATGCCGCCTCCGCTCGTCGAGTTCACGTCGTCGATTCGAGCCTGCGCGGCTGCGAGGCATCCGTCAACGGCTTGACGGATGCACCGCGCGGGTTCAGTACTCGAGCACGTGGCTGTGGTGCGTGTTGGCGACCACGTAGCCGAGCCCCTCGTAGAGCCCGAGCGCCCCGGTCGGGCTCTCGGCGTCGACGTCGAGGATGGACTGGTCGAGCCCCTCGTCGCGGCATGCTTCGAGATGCCGGGCCAGCAGTCCCTGCGCGATGCCGCGCCCGCGCCGCTCGCGGACCACCCCGACGAGCTGCACGTACGACGAGCTGAAGCCCTGGCCCGCCCAGTCTCCCTCGTTGCGGAGCGCGAGCACGAACCCGACGACGCGGTCGCCGGCCGCGCCGTGCTCGACGGCGACGAACGAGAGCGACGGCGCGAACTGCTCGCCGCCGACGATACGGCTCCACGTCTCCGGTGCGGTCGACTGGCTGCCCCAGTGGTCGGCGAAGGCCTCGTTGCGGGCGAGGCGGGTCGACTCGGTCCACTCGGCCGCCCACGGCACGAGATCGACGTCGTCGGTACGCGGCGCGATCGACTCGATCGGAAGCGAGACGTCGCGGCCGAGCGTGAAGAAGTGACGGCGCTGCGGCAAGCCGGCCCGTTCGAGCAGCGCGCCCGCATCGGGTGCCCGTTGCTCGGCGTAGGCGATGATCCAACCCGGCAGCGCGTCGTCGAACGCTGCGAGTCGTTCGCGCGCCCGCTCGAGCTGCCAGCCGAGCAGCGCCCGGCCGATCCCGCGGGCGCGCGCCTCCGGGCGCACGGCGCCGAACGCGATCGCGCGGATGAGCGTCTCTCGTCCGGTCGGCACGACGACGGAGCCCGAGGCGAGGATGCGCCCGCCACGGTCGATACCGAGCATGGTGTCGCGAGCAGGGTCGATGTGCGAGACCTCGAACGCCTCCATCACCTCGTCGCGCGTCTCGATCCACTCGGGGTGGTCGGCCCTCGCGACGTCGGCGTGGAACGCGAGCAGTTCGTCGACGTCGCCCACCGTTGCGGGGCGCCAGGTGTCGATGTCGGGGTGAGCCGGCCGTTGCGGCTCGGGCGAGGGGCCGACACGACGCGACAGCGGAAGCTCAGAGGCGGACATGCCCAGATCCTCGCACGAACCGCGGCCGACGCTGGAGTTCCGGTCGCCTGCGGGAGCAGAATGGGTGCCACTGGACTCGGAGGTGGGCGATGTCGGTCGAACAGATGCTGTGGTCGGTGCTCGGAGCGATTGCGGTGGTCGGCGGAATCGGGTTGCTCGCCGCGCTCTGGGCGCTCGTGCGCCGACCGCGCCAGCAGTAGTCGCGCGGTCGTCACCGGCGCCGCGCTCAGCGGACGGCTTCGGCGATCGGCGTCGCGCCGGCATTGAAGCGGATCGTGCGACGAATCGTCGCGGGCTCGAGGAGCACGGCGGCCGCGACCGCTGCGACGTCGGCCCGGTCGACGGTCAGGCTCTCGGACGCCTCGGCGTCGATGCCGCCCGTGCCGTCGCCGTCGGTGAGCCGGCTCGGCCCGAGAATGGTCCAGTCGAGCGTCGTCGTCGCGAGGTGCTCGTCGGCCGCGGCCTTCGCCTCCGCGTAGGCGTGGAAGGAGTCGCCCGCGGGCACCGAGTGATCGGGCGACCGGAAGTACGAGACCATCACGTACCTGCGCACACCGGCGGCGTCGGCCGCGGCCATCGAGCGCAGCGCGGCGTCGCGATCGACCGCGTACGTGCGCCGCGGATCGCCGCCGCCCGCACCCGCCGACCAGACGACGGCGTCGTGCCCGCGCAGCAGCGCGGTCAGGCCGTCGACGTCGAGGGTCTCGATGTCGGCCACGACGGGCGTCGCGCCGGTCGCTGCGACGTCGTCGGCGTGCTCCGGGTTGCGGATGACGGCGTCGACCTCGTCGCCGCGCTCGGCGAGCAGGCGTTCGAGGTGCAGGGCGACCCTGCCGTGACCGCCGATGAGTACGATGCGTGCCATGGGCGACTCCTTCGCGTGTCCCGATCCACGCTACCCGTCGGGTACGACCGTGCAAGGTGCGCGATCATGCCGGTGACGAGTGCGGGGCTGCTGCTGCATCGCGACCTCGGTGCGGGTGTCGAGGTCTTCATCGCGCACATGGGCGGCCCGTTCTGGGCGCGCAAGCACGAAGGCGCGTGGACGGTGCCGAAGGGCGAGTACGAGGCCGTGGCCGAGCACCCGCTGCTCGCCGCCCGGCGCGAGTTCGGCGAGGAGATCGGCGTCGCGCCACCCGAGCTCGACTACGCCGACCTCGGCGAGTTCCGCTACGCATCGGGCAAGCTGATCCGCGTGTTCACGGGCGAGGCTCCCGACTTCGACGTCGCCGTCGTCGCGAGCAACACGTTCGAGCTCGAGTGGCCGCCCCGCTCGGGCCGCGTGCAGGCGTTCCCCGAGGTCGATGACGCGCGCTGGGTGGCGATCGACGAGGCACGGACGCTCGTGACCAAAGGGCAGGTGCAGGTGCTCGCCGCGCTCGAGACGCGGCTCGCGGCGTCGCCGCCCCGGTCGGTCGAGTAGGCGCGCGGCGTCGTCTCGAGACCGTGGACGCTTCGGGGCGGGTGTCGCGAGACGCGCGTCGTACTACCCGACCGACCGGTGCACCTCGTCGCACCACTCGGGCACGACTTCGCTCGCGGGCCCGTGCCGTACGGCGTCGAACAGCGGGGTGATCTCGCTCGACGCGAGATTGAGCTCGACCGTCTGCGCACCGTGCTCGGCCGCGGTGACGACGAAGCCGGCCGCCGGGTACACGGCGCCCGATGTTCCGATCGCGGCGAACACGCGGCACGCGGCGAGCGCCGCCTCGATCTCGTCGAGGCCGTAGGGCATCTCGCCGAACCAGACGACGTCGGGGCGAAGCATCCGCTCGCCGCACGACGGGCAGGCCGGCCGGCCGACGAGGTCGCCGGGCACCGGCGACCGTGTCCCGCATCCGGTGCAACGCGCGAGCGCCAGCTCGCCGTGCATGTGCAGCACCCGCTGCGAGCCCGCCTGCTCGTGCAGGTCGTCGATGTTCTGGGTGACCACGAGCAGGTCGTCGCCGAGCGCCTCCTCGAGGCGGGCGAGCGCCCGGTGCGCCGGGTTCGGCTCGGCGAGCGCGACCGCGTGCCGCCTCGCGTCGTAGAAGCGCTGCACGGTCTCGGGGTCGCGCTCGAAGGCCTCGGGCGTCGCGACGTCCTCGACCCGGTGCCCCTCCCACAGGCCGCCGGCATCGCGGAAGGTGGGCACCCCGCTCTCGGCCGAGATGCCGGCCCCGGTCAGCACGACGACCCGCATGCCTCCATGAGACCACGGGCTGTCGGAATCGCGCACGATCTTGCAGGATGGCCGTATGCCGGCCGATGCGCTCATCGACGAGGCGGGAGCGCTGTACGCGCTCCGCCCCGAGGAGTTCACGGCCGCCCGCAACGCCCGCGCTCGCGAGCTGCGCGACGACGATCGCGAGCTCGCCGACGCCGTGGCGGCGCTGCGGCGCCCCTCCCCCACGGCCTGGCTCGCGAACCAGCTCGTGCGACACCGCGCCGACGAGGTCGAGGCGCTGTTCGAGCTCGGCGACGAGCTGCGCGAGGCGCAGGACGGGTTCGACGCGGCGGCGCTCGCCCGCTTCGCGAAGGAACGGCGCCGACTCGTCTCGGCCCTCGCGCAGGAGGCGGGCGGACTCGCCGAGGAGCTCGGCGCCCCGGTGCGCCAGCCCGTGCTCGACGAACTCGCCCAGACGCTGCAAGCCGGCATGGCGGATGCCTCGGCCGCCGACGCCGTCCGCAGCGGTCGGCTCGTGCGCAGCCTCGAAGCGGTGGGCGTCGACGTGGACCTCGACGGCGCTGTGGCGGGCGGACCGGACGGGGCGAGGCCGGCGAAGCGGTCCGCACGCTCGAAGGCGGCCGGGCGCACCGAGGCCGACGCCGCCGACGCCGCCCGTGAGCAGGAGGAACGCGAGCAGCAGGAGCGCCGGGAACGCGAGCGCGCGGCATCAGCCGCCGAGGAGCACGCCGCCGAGGCATCCGCCGCCCTCGACGACCTCGAGAGCGAACTCGCGGCGCTCGACGAGCGCATCGACGCCGACACCGCCCGGCGCGACGAGCTCGACGAGGAGCTGCGCGGTCTCGAGGAGCGTCTCGCCGAGGGCGGTCGTGAGCGGCGGAGGCTCGCGCGCGATCGCGACCGGGCGGCGCGGGTCGCCGAGTCGGCACGTGACGAGGCCGCCGCGGCGCGCGACGCGCTCGACTAGCCTTTCGGCATGCACGAGGCCGCCCACTCAGAACTCCATCCCGACACCCTCGCCGTCGTCGCCGGTCGCCCCGCGCATGCGCCTGACGCGCCGATGAACGTGCCGGTGCACCTGACCTCGACGTACGTCGCCGGCGGCGACCTCGAGTACGGGCGCTACGGCAACCCGAGCTGGACGGCGTTCGAGGACGTCCTCGGCGCGCTCGAGGGCGGGCGGTGCGTGTCGTTCTCCTCCGGCATGGCCGCGATCTCGGCCGTGCTCGACCTCGTCGAGCCGGGAGGACTCGTCGTGGCGCCGCGGCACTCGTACACGGGCACGGTCGCCCTGCTCGAGGAACGCGCGGGCCAGGGGCGCCTGCGTGTCGAGTTCGTCGACATCGCCGACACGGCTGCGGTGGCCGCGGCGAGCGAGGGGTCGGCGCTCGTGTGGTTCGAGACGCCGACGAACCCGGCCCTCGAGGTCGCGGACATCGCCGCGATCTCGGCCGCCGCGCACCTGCACGGGGCGCTCGTCGCCGTCGACAACACGTTCGCGACGCCCCTGCTCCAGCGTCCGCTCGCGCTCGGCGCCGACCTCGTGGTGCACTCGGCGACGAAGTACCTCTCGGGCCACAGCGACGTGCTGATGGGGGCCGTGGTGACCGCGTCCGACGAGCGCGCCGACTCGATCCTGCAGCGGCGCACGCTCGCCGGGGCCGTCCCCGCGCCGCTCGAGGCATACCTCGCGCTGCGCGGGATGCGGACGCTCGCCGTGCGACTCGAGCGCGCGCAGGCGAACGCGCAGGAGCTCGTGCGTCGCCTCGACGGCCACGCCGCGCTCGAGGAGGTGCGCTACCCGGGTTTCGGCGCGGTCGTCTCGATCGTCGTGCGCGGCGGCGCCGCGCCGGCCGATGCGCTCGTCGGGCGCACGAGACTGTGGGTGCACGCGACGAGCCTCGGCGGGGTCGAGTCGACGTTCGAGCGTCGCCGGCGCTGGCCGGCCGAGCAGCCCACCATTCCCGACGGGCTCGTGCGGCTGTCGGTCGGCATCGAGCAGGTCGACGACCTCTGGCGCGACCTCGCGGGCGCGCTCGACGCGATCGCCTAGAGCCGCTCGAGCAGCCAGTCCATCGCGTCGGGCACCGTGTCGAGCACGGAGACGTGCCCGTCGTCAAGGCGCATCCACAGCGAGGCGTTCGGCAGGCGGCCGAGCATCCACGCCGCATGCGTGCGCGGCACGATGCGATCGCCCTCGCCCTGCACGAGCAGCACGGGCGCCGCCACCCGCTCGAGTTCGAAACCCCACGGCTTCGCGAAGGCGACATCGTCGTCGACGAGCCCGTCGGGGCCGTCGCGCCCGGCTCGAGCCGAATCGGAACCGAGATCGGCCCACGTCCCCTCGAGCGCGGCGAGGTCGACCGGCAGGAAGACGTCGGGGTCGAACTCGTCGGTCTCGGCGAACGCCGCCCGGGCGGCCCGGCCCGCGCGGGCGGCGCGGAGCGCCCCGGGCGCCCGCATGCCGCCGAACCAGTCGAAGGCCTCGGTGTAGGGCGCGACGCCGGCGAGCGTGACGACGCCGATCACGCGATCGGGTGCGAGCGCAGCCCCGGCGAGGGCGTGCGGGCCGCCACCCGAGGCGCCCATGGCAGCGAAGCCCTCGACGCCGAGCGCGTCGGCGACCGCGACCGCGTCGGTTGCGGCCGATGCGACGTCGCGCCCCGGGTTGGGCGTAGAGCCCCCGTAGCCCGGCCGTCCGTACGAGATGAGCCGGATGCCTCGCGCCGTCGCCGCTGCGAGCACCGCGCCGAGCGGCGCCCCGGTCTGGGGCGAGCCGTGGTGCCACATGAGGGTGAGTCTCGCCGAGGCATCCGCCCCCGAGTCGTAGGCATGCAGGACGCGCCCGTCGTCGAGCCCGACCTCGTGTTCGGTGACCATGCGCGTCATGTCGTCAACGACCGTCGGCCCGCACCGGAGGCAGTTCGACGGAGACGACGTCGCCGACCTGCTCGTCGCCGGCGACCGCGGCGGGTTCGAGGGTGGCGGTGAGGCCCGACGAGATGCTGACCTTCACGGGCAGTCCCCCGCACCCGGACGACCAGTCGGTCTCGCTCAGGATGATCAGGCACGTGGTCCGATCCTGCGAATCCTCGGCAGCGTAGTAGACGGTGCCGATGGAGTCTTCCCCGACCCGACGGACCGTTTCGCGATCGATCGTGTCCTGGAAGTCCACGAACGCGGGCGGCAGGTCGCTCGACCGCTGTTCGCGGTCGAACACGGGCAGGTCGTTCACCGAGGGCGTGCATCCGGCGAGCACCGCGAGCGCCGACAGCACCGCGGCCGCCCCGGCGCATCGGCGGGCGGCATCTCGCGTACGCACCCGCCACGGATGGGACATGCGACCTCGCTTCGACTCGCCGGCACCTGTCGCGCGAGTCTTGCAGGATCCGACGGCGTGCGCAATGGCTCGGGAGGGGCCGAGGCGCACGCCTAGGCTGGGCGGGTGATCGGCGGATTCCTCTCGGGCGTGCGGATGCTCGCGCGCGGCTTCGCGTTCTGGTCGAAGCGGCCGGGCATCATGTTCCTCGGTCTGATTCCCGCCGCGATCGTGTTCGTCGTGGTCGTCGCCGGGCTCGTCGGCCTCGGATTCGGACTGCCGTCCATCACCGACTGGCTCACGCCGTTCGCCGACGACTGGGTCGACCCCTGGCCGGGCATCGTGCGGGGCGTGCTCGGCACGGTCGTCTTCGCGGCAGCCGTGGTGCTGGCCGCGGTCACGTTCACGGCCGTCACGCTCGCGGTCGGCGACCCGTTCTACGAACGCATCTGGCGCGCGGTCGAGACCGACCTCGGCGGCCCCGTTCCCGAGCAGGGCGCGGGGTTCTGGCGCGCGGTCGGCGACTCCCTCGCGCTCATCGGGTTCGGCGCGCTCATCGCGATCGGCGTCGGGCTCGTGGGCTTCGTGCCGCTCGTCGGCGCGGTCGTCGGCCCGGTGCTGGGCGTCGTGCTCTCCGGACGGCTGCTCGCCGCCGAGCTCGTGTCGCGCGCCTTCGCGGCGCGGGACCTGCACGGGGCCGACCGCCGCAGGCTGCTGCGCGGGCATCGCGGGGCCATGTTCGGCTTCGGCGTCGCGACCCAGCTCTGCTTCATGGTGCCGCTCGGGGCGGTGTTCACGATGCCGGCCGCGGTGGCCGGGTCGACGATGCTCGCGCGGGCGGCGCTCGACGGGGTTACGTCGTCGTTCGATCCGGCGCACGCCCCTCGAACATGAGGATCGGCACGGGGCCGAACGGCAGCGACTTCGCGCGCATCCGTCGCACGTCGGTGCCGATGAACCCCGCGTCGAGGAGCGCTCGCTCGGTCTCGCGATCCCAATGGCAGCCGTGGCACCACCGCTTGGAGATCGGCGTCGCGACGCGCTGCACCGCCCGCTTCAGCGTTCGGGGCGGCGCGGCGACGTGGTCGACGAAGACCACCAGGCCGCCGGGCACGAGCACCCGTCGCACCTCGGCGAGCGCGGCGGCCTGATCGGCCACCGAGCAGAGCACGTAGGTGCCGACGACGGCGTCGACCGAGTGGTCGGGCAGCGGAATCGCCTCGGCGACCGCGCCGAGCGGCTCGGCGGTGTGACGCCACTCGCGCGCCCGCGTCGCGAGCTCCGCGCGACGGTCGGCGTCGGGCTCCAAGCCGATCCACTCGACATCGAGGTCGAACGCCCCGAAGTTCTCGCCCTCGCCCGCACCGATCTCGAGCACGCGCCCGCGCACGCGGCCGAGCAGTTCGCGCTCGAGGTCGTCGATCGCGTCGCGATCGACCGGTCGGGCTGAGGTCATTCCGGCACGCTACCGCGCTTCGGCGACGCTGTCATCGACCTCGCGAAGCGGGGGATGCCTCGGGGAGTCAGCGATCGAGACCGGCGGTGCGCGTCGCCGCGGCGATGAACGAGGGACGGACTCGCTCCCACCCGTCGAGGTAGCCGCCGACCATCGCCGCGTCGCGCAGCAGCACGAGTTGACCGGCCGTCGCCCCTGGGTCGTCGGCCTCGGCGGCGCCGAGCACCTTCTCGAGTTCGGACCGGAACCACTCGCGGTGCTCGGCGACGGCGCGCCGCACGCCGCTCTCGGGGTCGGGGTACTCGGCCGCGGCGTTGATGAACGGGCAACCGCGCGTGTGATGCCGTGCGACGTCGTCGGCGAGCCCCTCGATCACGAGTCCGACGAGCTGCCCCGGCTCGGCTCCCGACGCCTCCGCCGCGTCGAACGCTCCTCGGATGTTCGCGTCCTCGACGCCGAGGTAGGCCTCGACGAGATCCTCCTTGCTCGGGAAGTGACGGTAGAACGTCGCGCGGGTGACGCCCGCCTCGGCGATGATGCGGTCGACGCCGACCGCGTGGATGCCCTCGCGGTAGAAGAGCTCCGACGCGGTCTGCAGCAGTCGTTCGCGCGCTGCGGAGGCGCCCGTGGAAGTGGTTCGTGCGGCCATATCAAAAATGATAGAACGATCTTTCTCTTTTTGCTTGACATCCATTCCGCCGTGGGCGTACATTCTGGGAATACAAAGAGATAGAACGATCGTTCTACTTCACAGATCGCGAAGCGGTCACCGATCGCCCACCAGAAGGAGCAGGAACCATGAACACCACCGGCGCGAACGACAGCAAGGCCACCATCGTCCTCGTCCACGGACTCTGGATGACCCCGAAGAGCTGGGACACCTGGGCCGAGTACTTCCGGGCCCGCGGCCACGAGGTCATCGTCCCGGGGTGGCCCGGCATCGACGACCGCGACGTCGCCGACATCCGCTCGAACCCCGAGGCGCTGAAGGGCATCGGCCTGAAGCAGATCGCCGACCACTACGAGCGCATCATCCGCGCCCTCCCCGAGAAGCCGATCATCATGGGCCACTCCTTCGGCGGCGTGATCACCCAGATGCTCGCCGACCGCGGCCTCGGCGCCGCCTACGTGGGCGTCGAGCCCGGGCAGGCCGCCGGCATCACGACGCTGCCGGCATCGACCCTCCGCACCGGCTTCCCGATCCTCGCGAACCCGTTCGACCGCAACGGCGCGAAGCCCCTCTCGAAGGCCCACTTCCACTTCACCTTCGGCAACGACCTCGCCCGCGAGGCATCCGACCGCCTGTGGGAGGAGTTCGCGGTGAACTCGTACAACCGCGTCTTCTTCGAGGGCGTCGCCTCGACGATCAACGAGAAGGGCGGCGTGACCCACGTCGACTACGCGAAGCCCGACCGCGCCCCGCTGCTCGTCATCACCGGCGAGATCGACCACGTCGTGCCGCCGGCGATCGGCCGGGCGATCGTCAAGAAGTACACGCAGACCGGCAGCCCGTCGGTCGTGGAGTACCGCGAGTTCGCGGGCCGCACGCACCGCATCGTCAGCCAGGACGGCTGGGAGGAGGTCGCCGAGTTCGCGCTGAACTGGGCGACCGAGCACGCGCAGGCGACGCAGGGGCAGGTCGCCTGACCGAACAGCCCGCACGTCGCGCGGAAGGCGCGGACCCGCATGGGTCCGCGCCTTCGCCGTGTTCGACGACGCTCGCACCGACGGTGCCTGCAACGTGTTCAGGCCGCGGAGCGCAGCCCCGCGAAGAACTTCCGGATGTCTCCGACGACGAGCTCGGGCACCTCGAGCGCCGCGAAGTGCCCGCCGCGGTCGAAGCGACTCCAGTGCACGATGTTCGAGTTGTCGCGCTCGGCGAAGACCCTGATCGTCTGGAAGTCGTCGGCGAACACGGCGACCCCGGTGGGCGCCGCGTTCACGGCGGGGGTCTCCCCCGCCGCGGCCGCCGCCGCAGCCGCACGGGCGTCCTCGAGGTACATGCGGCTCATTCCCGCTGCGGCGTTCGCGAACCAGTTGACGCTGACCTCGGTGAGGATCGCGTCGAGCGGCACGAGCGACGTGCCGTTGCCGAAGGAGTTGAAGAGCTCGCTGTAGGCGAGCAGCCCGACCGGCGAGTCGCTGAGCCCGACCGCGACGGTCTGCGGACGGCTCGCATTCATGGTGTTGTAGCCGCCGACCGACTGGAACCACTGCATGTGCTCGAGGCCCGCGTAGTCCTGCGGCTCGAGCCGTTCGAACTCGGCGGGGTCGCCCGAGGGGAACGAGAAGAGCTGCAGCACGTGGAGCCCGAGGAAGCCGTCTGGGTTCAGCAGGCCGAGCTCGCGGGCGACGAGCGCGCCGTTGTCGGAGCCGTGGATGCCGTACTCGTCGTACCCGAGCCGGCGCATGAGCTCGTCGTAGGCGCGGGCCACGCGGGCAGTGGTCCAACCGGCCCCGACCGGGTTCGAGGAGCCGAAGCCCGGGGCGTCGGGCACCACGACGTCGAACGCGTCCTCGGCGCGGCCGCCGTGCGCGACCGGGTCGACGAGCGGACCGATGAGGTCGAGGTAGTCGACCGACGAGCCGGGGTAGGTGTGCGCGAGCAGCAGCGGCGTCGCGCCCGGGTGCGGCGAGCGCACGTGGATGAAGTGGATCGGCTGCTCGTCGACCTCGGTGATGAAGTGCGGCACCGCGTTGATGCGGGCCTCGACGGCGCGCCAGTCGAGTTCGCGCCAGCGGTCCACGGCCTCGCGGAGATAGGAGTTCGGCGTGCCGGCATCCCAGTCGTCGACCGGGGCGGGCTGGGGCAGCCGGGTGCGCGCGAGGCGCTCGCGCAGGTCGTCGAGTTCGGCCTCGGCGACCTCGATGCGGAAGGGGCGGATGGCGGTGGAAGCGCTGGTCGTGTTCATGTCTTCGACGGTACGTTCGATATAGGCATGATTCGTTCCTAATTCGGAAGGAAGATCGACGCGATGACCGACACCGCCGCGCGCCTCCTCGCCCTGCTCTCGCTGCTGCAGTCTCGCCCCGACTGGAGCGGGTCCGAGCTCGCCCGGCGCCTCGACGTCACGCCGCGCACCATCCGCAACGACATCGATCGCCTCCGCGAGCTCGGCTACCCCGTCGACGCGACCCGCGGCGCGGCCGGCGGCTACCGGCTCGGCGCCGGCGGCAAGCTGCCGCCGCTGCTGCTCGACGACGAGGAGGCGATCGCGGTCGCGGTCGGCCTGCGCGCCGCCACCGGCGTCGCCGGCATCGAGGAATCGAGCGGGCGGGCGCTCGCGAAGCTCGAGCAGGTGCTGCCCGCCAGGCTGCGGCCGACCGTCGCCGCCCTGCACGGAACGGTCGATCGCGCCCCCGAGAACACGGGGACCGACGCCCCCGACCCCGAGGTCGACCCCGCAGTGCTGCAGGCCGTCGCCGCCGCGATCCGCGACGTCGAGTGGCTCCGCTTCGACTTCAAGGGCGAACCCGTGCTCGTCGAGCCCTATCGGCTGCTGAGCTGGCAGCGACGCTGGCACCTGATCGCGCGCGACCCGCGCAGCAGCGTGTGGGGCACCTACCGGGTCGACTGGATCGAGCCCCGCATGCCGACCCGGCGGCGATTCGATCCGCAGCCGGTGCCGGGCGGCGACCCGACGGCCTTCGCGATGCGCACGATCGCGACGACGGGCTGGAACGTGCACGCCCGCCTGCACATCGCCGCGTCCGCCGAGGCCGTGCTCGATCGCATCAATCCCGCGGTCGGCGCCGTCGAACCGGTCGACGACGGCACCTCGGTCCTGATGACGGGTGCCGACAGCCTCGAGACCATCGCGGCGTACATCGGCATGCTCGGCATGGACTTCACGGTCGAGTCGCCCGCCGAACTCCGTTCGGTGCTGCGCACCTACTCCGAGCGGTACGCCCGAGCCGCTTCCGGTTGAATCGCCGGGGCATCGGGCTCGTGCTCACCCGAGTCCGACGCGGTCGGGCACCGCGGCGGCGACCGTGGGCAGCCAGGTGCCGACCTCCGGCCACGCCCGCGCGGCGGGCAACCGGCGCAGCAGCTGCGCGAGCGAGGCGTCGGCATCGGGCCACGGGATGACGCGACTGGGCGACGCGCTCGCGAGCACGCCGAGCCACCAGTGCTTCCACGTGACCGGCAGGTTCTCGGGGTGGATCACGACGTAGTAGTCGGGCACGCTGAGATCGTGCCGCCCTGCCGCCTCGAGCGCCCGGGCGATCTCGAGCTCGAGCACGCCGTAGGTCGAGAGGTCGTCGAAGAACTCCACCCAGGCCGCGGCGACGTGCGCGAGCGGGTCGTGGTCGTGCACGACGTACGGGGCATCGGAACCCGACGACCAACGGGCGACCTCGGCGTCGGAGGCATCGGGCAGCGATGCGGCCCGCACGTTCGCGAACCTCTCGAGCGCGTGGATGGCACTCGCCGTCTCATCTCCGACGACGACCAGCGTGGTGCTGGACGGAGCCTCCATCTTCGCAGTCTACGACCGCGGCGACCCGGCCGCTCAGCGGGCGCGCCAGTACCCGCAGAACGACACGTTCCGCTTCGGCACGCCGCGCTCGTTCACGAGGTGACGGCGGGCGCCGGTCGCCAGCTTCGACTCGCCTGCGGCGAACGCGTAGACCCTGCCGTCGGGGAACGGCAGCTCGCGCAGGTGCTCGAGGGCGGTGCGCCCGGCGGGCGCTTCGGGCCGGCGGATGACCCAGTGCACATCGAAGCCGGCCGGCGCATCGACGTGCTGGAAGTCGTCGGCGTCGGGGATCTCGACGATGGCGTGACCCCGGGTGTCGTGCGGAAGGTCGCGCAGGATGCCGAGCACCGCGGGCAGGGCGCTCTCGTCGCCGACGAGCAGCGTCCAGTCGGACTCGACCGGCTGGAAGCCGCAACCCTGGTCGATGAGCGCGACCCGCGCACCGACCGGCAGGTCGTTCGCCCAGGGCCCGGCCACACCGGCCTCGCCGTGCACGACGAAGTCGATGTCGATCTCCCCCGTCTCGGCGCGGAACTCGCGCACGGTGTAGTTGCGGATGACGGGTCGCGTCGCCTTCGGCAGCGTCAGGTAGCGGAGATAGCCGGCCATGTCGTACGTCTCGGCGAGGTTGTCGAAGCGAGTGTCGCCGGCGGTCGGCACCGCGAGCCGGAACCACTGGTCGAATCCGAGGTGGCGCCAGTCGGCGATCCCGTCGCCCGCGACGGTCAGGCGCACGAAGTGCGGCGAGATTCGCGCCGCCCTCGTGACCTCGGCCTCGACGACGCCGCTCGATGCGTGCGTGATCGCGATGTTGCTGACTGCCACAGGGCCCTCCATGCTACTTAGGTAAACCTAACCTAACTGATGCGAACCGATCGCGCATCCCGCTCGACACGCCCCGACGGCCGGCCCTTCGAAAGGAAACCTGAAAAACTCGCGCGACCTGCGTCATGATTCGCCGCCGTCACCGTCTCTCTGTTCGAGTGGGATCATCGTGCGCCCGCACGACGCCGACTCATCCCCCCGTCTGCAACACAGAGAGCCCGAGACGTGAAGCCCCAACGAATCCGACGCGCCCTCCGCACGGGCGCGACCATCGCCGCCGCCGGAAGCCTGGCCCTGATCGGCGCCGTGGCACTCGCCACCGCGGCGCCCGCCGCGCCTGCCAACGCCGCCGAACCGCTGCCGCTCTGCCCGCCCGACGGCGAAGCCCCGCCGATCGGCTCGGTGCCCACGTACACCGACTCGAATGTCGCGGTCTACGCCGGAGGCGACTTCCACGCGACCTCGAGCGCGGCCGAATCCGAGGGGCTCCTGCTCGTGCGCGGCAACGCGACCTTCGACAAGACGAGCGGCGGCGTGTTCAACGTCGGCGTGGTCGGCGCGGGCTCGGGCATCGTGCCGGCGGGCGGCGAGACCATGCTCGCGGTCGGCGGCGACCTCGTCGTCGGCGCGACGACGACGCTCGACGTCGGCGCGAACATCACCGGTGGCGGCGCCGTGAAGGTCGGCGGCACCTCGACCGGCACCGTCGTCACGAACGGCGGCGGAGCCCAGACCGGCCTCGGCCAGGCCGCCGCGATGGACCCGAACGCCGACTTCCACACCGTCGTCGCCGACGCCTCGGCCGATCTCGCGGGCCACCCTGCCACCGGCACCACGCTCGTCTCGGGCAACCAGGTCGAGTTCGTCGGCACGCCCGGCGACGACCCGCAGGTCTTCACGCTCGACACCGGTGCGATCTCGGCGATCACCGAGATCACGTTCACCTCGGTGCCCACGGATGCGCCGATCGTCATCAACGTCACCGGCGGCGACGACGTGGCGTTCGCGCCGAACTACTTCGCGATCGACGGCGTGCGCGTCGACGACCTCACGAGCGCCGAGTTCGGCAACGCCGCATCGCGCATCCTCTGGAACTTCACCGACACGACGACGCTGCTCGTCGGCGGCACGAGCCAGGTCATGGGCTCGATCCTCGCGCCGAACGCCGACGCCGAGATCACAGCCTCGACCAACGGTCGCGTGCACGTCGGCGGCGACCTCACCACCCGCGGCGCGGGCAACGAGCTGCACAACTACCCCTGGACCGGCGGCGGCCCGCTCGGCTGCCAGAAGGTCGGCGGCTTCTCGGCCGCGAAGACCGTGTCCGGCCCCGAAGCCGGCGACGTGCCCGCCGAGACCGAGTTCACGCTCGCGTACTCGTACGACCTCGACGGCGAGACCGTCACCGACCAGCTCACCCTCCTCGCCGACGGCACGGTCGTCGACGGCCCGCAGGACCTGCCGGTCGGCACGATCGTCGACTTCGAGGAGGTCGACCTGCCCGCCGTCCCCGGTGTCGAATGGGGCACCCCGACGATCAGTCCCGAACAGGTCACGATCGCCGAGGGCGCGAACACGCTCGTGAGCGTCACGAACCGCGCCGGAGCCGACGTCGTCACGACGGCCGGCGGCTTCTCGGCCTCGAAGGAGATCGAGGGCGACGCGGCGGGCGATGTTCCCGCCGGCACGACCTTCACGCTCGCGTACTCGTACGACCTCGGCGGCGAGACCGTCGACGGAGCACTCTCGCTGCCGGCCGACGGCACGGTCGTGGACGGACCGCAGGACCTGCCCGCCGGCACGGTCGTCACGTTCGAAGAGGTCGACCTGCCCGCGATCGACGGCATCGAGTGGGGCACGCCCGAGCTCAGCGCTTCGACCGTCACGATCGCCGACGGCGAGAACGTCGAGGTCACGGTGACGAACACCGCCGCCGCGGTGACGCCGACGCCGTCGCCCGGGCCCGGCCCGTCGCCGAGCCCGTCGCCGTCCAGCCCGGCGACTCCGGGTGACGGCGACCTCGCCGAGACGGGCTTCGACGGCCTCGCGCCGATGATCGCCGGCGGGCTCGCCCTGCTGGTCGGTGCCGCACTGTTCGTAGCCGCCCGCCGCCGGAAGGCCTGAGCAACGGGGTTCCGGCCCTGATCGAACGAGGATGCCTCGTGCCGCACCTGCGGCACGAGGCATCCTCGTTCTCGGGGTGGCGCCGCGCACGCTCTGCTCATCGCCGCTCGTCGCGCAGACGAGCAAGTCGACCTCTTCGGGCAGCGCGATCTGCGAGGTCTTCACGATCGGCCCCGAGGCGACCGCGTTGTCGACGTCGGAGCAGATCTCGAAGTGGATGTGCGGCCAGCGCCCCGAATTGCAGGCGGGGTAGATGGAGGTGGACCGCACGGTACCCGTCTCGTCGGTCGCCTGCACGCCGCGCGGGTAGTTCTCGTGCTCGACGCCCGGGGAGCACAACGAGTAGTTCCCGGCGCGATCGCAGCGCCAGAGGCAGACGCCGGCTCCGACGAGGGCAGCGTCGTGAGCCCGATGCCGCCGAAGATGCCGAGTGCGCGACGGCGATCGACGAGGGTGCGGATGTCGTGGACGAGGCCCCGGTGGTCCTCGTCGATCTCGTTGCCGTCGGCGTCGACCCAGCGGCGGTCGGCCTCGCGGGCGGTGTTCGTCGATCGGGCGTCGGTTCGGTCGGTCATGGCTGGCTCCTCACGTCGGCAGCGAGCATTGCCCGGATGCCTCGCCTCGGGCTGTGCGACCGCTACGCCTCTGCCATGAGTGCGCGCACCGCCCGCTCGAGGAGGGGTCGCGCGTCGAGCACCGGGTCGACGGTGAGCCGGTGCAGGACCAGTCCGTCGCCGAGCGCCATGACGGTCTTCGTCGCGGTCGCCGGGTGCGGCATGCCGAAGCCGACCAGGAAGGCTTCCGTCCAGCGTTCGAACTCGAGTCGCTGCCGGCGCAGCGGGGCGCCGAGCTCAGGGTCGCTGCCGAGCTCGAGCCACAGCGAGTACCGCGCTCGGGTTCTCGCGGCGAGCGGTCCGGTCTGCAGGTCGAAGATCTGGCAGAGCCCCTCGACGAACTCGTCGGGGCTGCGGGGGGCCGGCGCGCCGGAGGAGTCGAAGTCGGCGCGCTCCTGCTCGGCGAGGTGGTCGACGCAGCCGGCGAGGAGCGACCTGCGGGTGCGGAACCAGTTCGAGGTGCTGCCGGCGGGCAGCCCGGCGGCCGCATCGACCCTGGCGTGGGTGAGCGCGCGCACCCCCTCGGTGCCGAGCAGCTCGATCGCCGCATCGAGGGCACGATCTCGGGTCGTGGGCATGTACACCTCGCTCGTTCGGGTCTACTATGAACATAGTCCTACTACGAACGTAGTAGCGCCGCGACGAAGGAGTCGTCATGGACGAGCACGCACGCCACACGCTCGAGGCCCGAGCACCCACCTGGTCGCCGCCGCTGCCCGACGCGCCCGGCTTCGAGCATCTGGTCGTCGAGACGCCCGGACTGCGCAGCCACGTGGCGACGATCGGCGAGGGCGAACCCGTCGTGCTGCTGCACGGATTCCCCGAACACTGGTGGATGTGGCGGGAGGTCGCGCCACGGCTCGCCACCGCCGGCTTTCGGGCCGTCTGCCCCGACCTGCGCGGCACGGGCTGGACCGAGGCGGTCGACCCGCGCATCGGGCCCGAGACGTACCTCGACGACCTGATCGCCCTCCTCGACGCGCTCGCCCTCGAACGATCGCGGTTCCTCGCCCACGACATGGGCGCGATCCCGGCCGCTCAGCTCGCGTACCGGCATCCCGAGCGCGTTCGCTCCCTCGTGCAGCTCTCGGTGCCGCCGTTCTTCATGGGGTTCAGCCCGAAGCTCGCGCCGGGGTTCCGGCACATGCCGCGGCTCCTCGCGCACCGCCCGGGCCGCTCGCTCGACTGGCTCTACGACGAGGGCCACATCGCGCACCCGCCGTCGGCTGCGACGGTCGCGGCGCACCTGGCGCCCGCGTCGCGCCCCGAGGTCGACGGCGCCGTCCGCCGGATCTTCGGCGGCATGGCGATACCGATGTCGCTGCGGTTCGCACGCGGCGAGTACCGCCGACAGCGGCTGCACCCCCCGACGCTCGTCGTGTTCGGCCGCCTCGACCACCCCTGGGACGAGTCGCTCATCAGGCGACTGTGCCGCGACGCCGACCGGTACGCCGACGACTTCGGGCTCGCGTTCGTCGACGACGCCGCGCACTTCATCGTCGACGATGCGCCCGACGCGGTCGCCGAGCTCGCGCTCGACCACTTCGGGCGCACGACCGAGCCGTCCCCACGCACCGAGTAGCCGGAGGTCATCATGGACGCATCCGTTCCCCGCACCGTCCCCGCCGACGCGTCGACCTGGTCGCCGCCGTTGCCTGCGGCGACCGGCTTCGACCACTTCGTCGTCGAGACGCCCGGCCTGCGCAGCCATGTCGCCGCGATCGGCGAGGGCGAGCCGGTCGTGCTGCTGCACGGATTCCCGCAGCACTGGTGGCAGTGGCGCGAGATCGCACCGCGGCTCGCCGAGCACGGGTACCGGGCGATCTGCCCCGACCTCCGCGGCGCGGGTTGGACGGCGGCCGACGACCCGCGCATCCGGCGCGAGACGCGACTGCACGACCTCGTCGCCCTGCTCGACGTGCTCGAGCTCGACCGGGTGCGGCTCGTCTGCCACGACATGGGTGCGATCACGGGAGCGCAGTTCGCCTATGCCCACCCCGAGCGCGTCGCCTCGATGGTGATGCTCTCGGTGCCGCCGACGTTCATGTCGTTCAGCCCGAAGCTGATGAGCGGGCTCGATCACCTGCCGCCGCTCAGCCTGCACCGACGCGGCCGCTCGCTCGCCTGGCTCTTCACCGACGAGTACGCGGCGCAGGGCTTCGCGCCCGAGACGGTGGAGTCGTACCTCTCACCGACGCGCCGACCCGAGATCGACGGCGCGATCGGCAGGCTGTACCGCGGCATGATCCTGCCCGAGGCGGGCCGGATCTTCCGCGGGGCCTACAAGAAGCAGCGCCTGCATGCCCCGACGCTGATCGTGTTCGGCCGCCACGACGAGCCGTTCACCGAAGACCTCGTGCGGCGGATCTCGGGCGATCCGGCCCGGTTCGCCGACCGCCTCGAGTTCGCCTTCGTCGACGGCGCCGCGCACTTCATCACCGACGACGCCTCCGACGCCGTCTCGGCGCTCGCACTCGACTGGTTCGAGCGCGCGGGGTGAGCACTACATGGCCGTCGTGCCGTCGCTCATCACCGGCGTGATGAGCCCGAACAGGTTGCCGTCGGGGTCGTGGAGGTAGGCGCCGCGGCCGACGCCCTCCATGTCCTCGGGCGGCAGCGCCTCGGTCCCGCCGAGTTCGATGCCTCGCGCGAAGAGGGCATCGACGTCATCGACGCCGACCACGATGTTGCAGCCGTTGACCGCGGCACCGGGTTCGGGCGCAGGACCCTGTCGCTGCGTGAGCCCGCCGTTGATGCCGTTGCCCGGCTTGCCCTCGACGTTGCCGATGGCGCCCTCACCGGTGTCGATCACCCAGTAGGGCGTGTCGCCGAACTGCGTGAAGCTCCACCCGAGCAGCTGGGAGTAGAAGTCGACGAGCCGCTGCGGCTCGCTCGCGTGGATCTCGAAGTGCACGACCAGGTTGGCCATCGTCCGTCCCTCCTCGAGCGGCCGGCGGTCGCGGCCGTCACGCGGCACAGGCTACGCCGGGCCCGCGACATCCTCCACCGGGTCGATCGCGGTGCGACGGCGATGGTAGTGCCGGTAGGCCTTGTCGCGATTGCCGCACATCTCCATCGAGCACCAGCGGCGCGCGTGGTTGCGGCTCGTGTCGACGAACAGCCAACCGCAGCTCGGGCACTCCTTCACGCGCGCGAGCCGGTCGCCCGTGAGCTCGTCGACCGCCGACTCGGCGAAGCGGGCGACGAGGGCCTCGACGCCCCAGCGCTCGGGCCAGTCGCGCGAGACGGATGCTCCGTCGACGACGAATCCGTGGGCCTCGAGGCCGCGGGCGTGGGCGGTCGCGATGACGCGCACCGCCGCGGGATCGCCGGTCTCGCCCGCGGCGATCGCGGCGAACACCTCCGTGATCGCGGTGCGGAGCCGGGCGAGCCGCCGATGGCCCTGCTCGTCGATCGTCGCCTCGAGCGGCAGCCCGAGCGAGTCGGCCCACGCTGCGGCGACCGCGGGGTCGGCGAGCCAGTCGGTCTTCTGGTCGCGGCCGGTCACCGAGTTCACGAGTTCGAGCGCGAGGGAGTTCGCGACGTGTTCGAATTCCACTGACCCATTCTCTCACCTGTTCGATGGGATTGACAGGTTACACACTCCAAGCGTAGCCTCACCGCTATGGAGCATTTTACTGGTGAGGTGATCGACGAGGCGACCGACGAGGCGACGAAGCCCGGGCCGTTCGGCTGGCTGTGGGCCGGCGCGGGCGCCGCCAACCTCGGCGACGGGGTCATGCTCACCGCCCTGCCCCTCATCGCGCTCACCGCCGGCGCGTCGCCGGGTGAGATCGCGCTCGTCGCGACGATCGCGACGATCGCGTGGCCGCTCTTCGGGCTGCACGCGGGGTGGATCGTCGACCGGGTCCCGGCACCGCGCCTGCTTGCGACCGTCAACGCGATCCGCGTGATCGCCTTCGCGGGGCTCGCCGTCGTCGTCGTGCTCGACGGGCCCGTCATCGCGGCCGTGCTCGGTGCCGCGTTCGTCTACGGTGTCGCCGAGACCCTCGTCGACACGTCGCTCGTCGCCGCCGTGCCGGCGACCGTGCCCGGCAGCGCCCTGACGAGCGCGAACGCCCGCCTCGAGGCGACCGTGAACGTCGCGAACCAGCTCGTCGGCCCACCGCTCGCGGGATGGCTCGTCGGCATCTCGTCGGCGCTGTCCGCCGCGACGGGCAGCGGCCTGTACGCGCTCGCGGGCCTCGCCGCCGTCGGGCTCGCCGCGGGATGGCGTCGGTCACGGTCCGGTGTCGCGACGACGGCGGGCGGCGGCGCACCTTCCGCCCGGGCCGGCCGGGTGCGCGACGGCATCCTCTTCCTGTGGCGGCATCCGCTGCAGCGCTCGCTGACGCTGCTCACCGCGGCGATGAACCTCGTGTGGGGCATGTGGCTCGCGCTCTTCGTCGTGCACGCCGTCGCACCAGGGCCGCTCGGCCTCTCCCCCGCCGCGTACGGCTGGCTGCTCACGGCGATGGCCGCGGGCGGCATCGGCGCGTCGCTCGTGACGAGCGCGCTGCAACGCACGTTCGGCAGTGGCGTGCTGCTCTTCGTCGACTGCCTCGGCACGATCGCCCTCGTCGCCCCGTCGGCGTTCGGCGCGCCGTTGTGGGCCGTCGCCGCCGGCGTCGTCGTCGCAGGGGCGGGCTCGAGCATCTGGCGCATCGTCGTCTCGGTCATCCGGCAGCGGACGACGCCCGCCGGGCTCATCGGCCGGGTGTACGCCGCGTCGCGCGTCATCAGCTGGGGCGCGCTGCCCCTCGGCTCGGCGATCGCCGGCCTCGGCGCGGCCTCGTTCGGCGTCGAGTCGGTCTTCACGGCCGCGACCGTCGTCGCGGTCGTGGCCGCGGCCGGCTACGTCGTCGTCTGGCGACGTCGTCTGGCCGGGGCGCCCGGGCCGGTGGGCGAGCAGCACTGAGCGCCGGTCGTGCGCGGTGCGGGTGCCCGCCGTCGCGGCACGGCGGGCACCCGGTCGGGGGCGGGCCGATCAGCCGACGGAGACGCTCTCGCCCCGGACGGGCACGCGGAGGCGATCGGCGAGCCCCGCTCGTGCGAACGCACGCGCGAGCTCGTCGACGCCCTCGGTGAAGTGACCCCAGCCCTCGGCGTGCACGGGCACGATCAGCGCATCGCCGAGCGCGATCGCCGCCGCGATCGCCGTGCCCGAGTTGAGCGTGATGTCGACGTCGCCGAACGCGCCGACGTTCGCCCCGCCCGCGAACAGGATCGCGACCTCGATCGGCCCGACCCGCTCGGCGACCTCGCGCACCACGTCGACCGAGGCGTTGTCGCCCGAGACGTACACGACCGGCTCGCCCGGAGCCCGCAGCACGAACCCGGTCACGACGCCCGTCACGGCCTCGGCGCCCTCCGGGCCGTGCAGCGCCGGAACACCGGTCACCTCGACGTCGCCGACCTGCACGGTCTGCCAGTTCTCGAGCCCCGTCACGCCTGGGATGCGCTCGGCCGCGCCGGGCGTCGAGAACACCTTCGGCACCCGGGCGAGCAGGTCGCGCCCGGCGTGGTCGAGGTTGTCGGCGTGCTCGTCGTGCGAGAGCAGCACGACATCGATGCGGCCGAGCTCGTCGGGCGAGAGCGCCGGACCGGTGAGCTTGTGCAGGTCGACGCGGCCCGGGTACACGCCCGGCTCGTCGAAGGTGGGGTCGGTGAGGAAGGTCAGGCCCGCGTACTCGAACGCGAGCGTCGGGCCGCCGACCAGACGGACGGACAGGGCGGTGGCGGCGGTGGTCGTGGACGTGGAGGTTTCGGTCATGTTCCGATGCTCGCGGCTCGAACACTGTCGAGCCAGTGGCCCGCAGGCGATGCTGCGATAAGATCGGGCCAACATGGATGCCTCGCCCCTGCCCCGCGTGGTCGTGCTCGCGTTCGACGGAATGAGCCCGTTCCACCTCTCGGTGCCCACGCTCGTGCTCGGGGCGGCGGGCCTCGACGGCGCCGAAGCGCTCTACCGGGTGACGGTCTGCGCCGAGCGGCCCGGTTCGCTCACGACCGGAGCCGGCTTCTCGATCGCGGTCGACGCGGGGCTCGAGGCGTTCGACGACGCGGATACGATCGTGATCCCGAGCTGGTCCGTCGATCGCGAGCCGTCCGGGCGGCTGCTCGAGTCGATCCGCACGGCCCACGCTCGCGGCGTGCGCATCGTCGGACTCTGCCTCGGCGCGTTCGTCGTCGCCGCCTCCGGCATCGCCGACGGCCGTGAGGTCACGACGCACTGGGCGCTCGCCGACCGCCTCGCCGACGAGCATCCCGGCGTCGTCGTCCGCCGCGACATCCTCTGGTCGGACCTCGGCGACGTCGTCACCTCCGCGGGCGTCGCCGCCGCGCTCGACTGCTGCCTGCACCTCGTTCGCGCCGACCACGGCAGCGCCGCGGCCACCCGGTACGCCCGGTCGCTCGTGCTCGCACCGCATCGCAGCGGCTCACAGGCGCAGTACATCCCGGTGCCGATCGCCGATCCCGCGGGCGACGATCCCATCGAGGTGGCGATGGCATGGGCCAGGGCGCGCGTGGCCGACCCGATCGACCTCGACTCGTGGGCCAGGGCGGTGCACCTCTCCCGGCGCACCTTCACCAGGCGGTTCCGCGATCGAACGGCGACGAGTCCGCAGCAGTGGCTGCTCGAGCAGCGCATCGACCATGCGAGGTCGATGCTCGAGAGCGACGACGTCCCGGTCGAGCTCGTCGCCGCGAGATCGGGCTTCGGCAGCGCCGTCACGCTGCGTCACCACTTCCAGCGCCGGCTCGGCGTGAGCCCCGCGGCGCATCGCGCGCTCTTCCGAGGGCGGACGACAGCTTCTCGGCCGACGTCGGCGGCGGCATCCCCGGCGGAGCTGTAGGAACTCTCGCGCGGCACGCCGATCATCCGGGACCCGGCACGGGCGTGCCGCGCGCGAGTTCCTACAGCTCGGCCGGCGGAGGCCGAGGCATCCGTGACCGGGATGCCCCGGCCCGGGCGGCGGCCCGGTGACGCTGCCGTTGCGGCATCCCGCCCGGGGGTTCCATCCCCGGCCGAAGGCGCGAATGATGGGGAGCGGTGCGGAGCACGCCCGCGAACCGCACCGACGACGAGCCGAGGCGGCCGTACCGCCCGGCATGCGAAGGAGCGAATCATGGGCATCATCGCCGCCGACCTGTTCGTCACGCTCGACGGGGTGTACCAGGCCCCGGGCGGCCCCGACGAAGACGAGGAGCACGGGTTTCCGTACGGCGGATGGCAGGCGCCGTACCTCGACGACGAGAACGGTGCCGACATCATGGCCGGCATCGACCGGCTCGACGCGCTGCTGCTCGGACGCAAGACCTACGACATCTTCGCGGCGTACTGGCCGCACCAGACGGGTCCGATCGCCGAGAAGTTCGACGCGGTGCCGAAGTTCGTCGTCTCGCGCACGCTCCGCGACCCGGAGTGGGAGGGCACGACCGTGCTCGGCGACGCCGCACGCGACCTGCCCGCCGTGAAGGAGCGGTTCACGGAGATCCACACGATCGGCAGCGGCGACCTGCTGCAGACCCTCCTCGACGAGGACCTCGTCGACCGGTTGAACCTGTTCGTCTACCCGGTCGCGTTCGGCACCGGCAAGCGGGTCTTCCGCGACGGGGTGAAGCCGGCGGCGTTCACCCTCGCCGAGCCCGCGCGCACGTACCGCAGCGGCGCGATCGGCCTCGCGTACGACCGGGCCGGAGTCCCGGTGACGGGGATCAGGGTCGACGGGTGAACGTCTGAGCGGGAGGACCGACGACGTGGCGACGCGCGACGAGGGCTTCGCACTCCTCGAAGAGCTCGCGCCGGCATTGCTCGCCGAGCCCGACGTGGGCTTCGGCCGCATGTTCGGCTCGGAGGGCCTGTCGGTGCGCGGCAAGTTCTTCGCGTTCGTGTCGTCGCAGGGCGACCTCGTCGTGAAGCTCGATGCCGACCGCATCGAGGAGTCCGGCCTCGACAACATGGTGATGCGCGGGCGACCGATGCGGGAGTGGGCGGTCGTGCCCGTCGGCGAGGGCGTCGATCGGTGGCGCGAGGTCGCGCGTGAGGCGTACGAGTTCGTCGACTCGATCACGCCGCGCTGAGACGGCTCAACCGTTCGGGTACAGCGGCAGCAGCCAGGGAACCATGGTGATCGCCACGATCATCACGACGAGGGCGAACGGCGAGCCGATCCGCATGAAGTCCGCGAACCGATAGCGGCCCGGTCCGAGCACGAGCGTGTTCACGGGCGACGACACGGGCGTCATGAACGCGGCCGAGGCTGCCAGCATGACGACCATCGCGAACGGGTACGGCGAGGCCCCGAGCTTCTCGGCGGTGGCGATCGCCACGGGCCCCATGAGCACCGCCGTGGCGGTGTTCGACACGAACAGCCCGATCACCGCGGTCGTGGCGAACAGGCCCGCGAGCAGCACGACGGGACTCCCCTCGCCGAGGAGGCCGGTCAGGGCGTCGACCGCGAGGTCGATGCCGCCCGTGCGTTCGAGGGCGAGCGCGAAGGGCAGCATGCCCACGATCAGCAACAGCGTCGGCCAGTGGATCGACCGGTAGGCGCTCGGCATGTCGATGCAGCCGAACGCGCCCATCATGAGGCACGCGATGAGCGCGGCGATCACGTTCGGCACGATGCCCGTGACCATGAGCACGACCATGACGACGACGCTGAGCAGCGCGTACGGCGCGCGGTTCGCCGCGGGCGACTGCTCGCGCACCTCGGCGGGAAGCTCGAGTGCGACGAAGTCCGTGCTGCGGGCGGTGAGCCGCTTGACGTCGTCCCAGGCCCCGACGACGAGCAGGGTGTCGCCCAGTCGTACGCGTTCGGCGGCGAGCGAGCCCGGCAACGCCTCGGTGCCGCGACGCAGGCCGATCACGTCGATCCGGTACAGCTCGCGGGTGCGCAGTTCGCCGACGGTCCGGCCCAGCGCGGCCGAATTCGGCGGCGGCATCACCTCGCCGAGGCCCACTTCGCGGGATCGCTCGGCGAGGAACCCCTCGTCGACCGGGAGGACGCGCAGGTGCAGGCGGCGCAGGTCCTCGGCGAGGTCGTCGCGAGGTGCGAAGACGTCGACGAGCAGCACGTCGCCCCTGACGACCGGTGACGACAGTCCGGTCGCCGTGACGCGGAGCGTGCGCTGCAGCCACCGACGGCGCTCCACGGCGATGACGCGCATGCCGTGCCGGTGCAGGTCGATCTCGGTGGGACTCCGCCCGATGAGCGGCGACCCGCGCCCGACCTGCACTCGCCGATCGCGGTCGGCGAGCCGGTAGTCGCGCATGAGGTGACCGTACGTGCGGTCGTCCGCTGCCGAGTCGTCGGCCGTGTCGGCGCCGAGGAACCGGCGGGCGATCAGCAGGTAGCCGATGCCGAGCGCGAGCACCACGAGCCCGAACGGGGTGACCGAGAAGAACCCGAACCCCGCTTCGCCCGCACGCACGAGCTCGGCGTCGATCACGAGGTTCGGCGCGGTGGCGATGAGGGTCAGCATGCCGCTGATGAGCGCGGCGAAGCTCAGCGGCATCATGAGCTGGCGCGGCGAGATGCGCAGTCGCGTGGCGATGCTCAGCACGACCGGGATGAAGATCGCCACGACCCCGGTCGAGCTCATGAAGGCGCCCAGCAGCGCGACGCTCAGCATGAGCAGCACGATGAGCCGGGTACTGCTCGTTCCGGCCCTCGCCGAGAGCCAGTCGCCCAGCCGGTAGGTGAGCCCGGTGCGCGAGAGCCCTTCGCCGATCACGAAGAGCGCGGCGATGAGCACGACGTTGGGGTCGGAGAACCCAGACAGCGTCTCAGGGACCGTCAGCACCCCGGTGAGCGGAAGGGCGACGAGGAGACCCACCGCGACGACGTCCATGCGCGGACGGTTGATCGCGAACATCACGATCGACGCGACGAGCAGGGTGAGCACAACCAGCAGTTGCCAGTTCACGCTGCCACAGTATCGGCCGGGCGACCGGCCGTCACCCGCGCAGCAGCCCCCGCAGGGTCTGGATCGTGTCGGCATCGGCCGGCCGCTTGTCGTCGCGATAGCCCTTGACGCGCGCGAAGCGCAGGGCGATGCCGCCGGGGTAGCGGCTCGACCGCTGCACGCCGTCGATCGCGATCTCGACGACGGTGACCGGCTCGACCCAGACCGTGTGCGGGGTGCGCCGCACCTCGATCTCTTGGAAGCGCTCGGTCTGCCAACGCAGCAGCTCGTCGGTGAGGCCCTTGAACGTCTTGCCGACCATGACGTAGCCGCCGGGCTCGCCGAACTCGCCATCGGGATCGAGTGCGCCGAGGTGCAGGTTGGAGAGCCAGCCCGTGCGGCGCCCCGAACCCCACTCGCACGCGAGCACGACGAGGTCGTACGTGTGCACCGGCTTGACCTTGACCCAGCTCGACCCGCGCCGCCCGGCGGCATACGTCGAGCCGATCGCCTTGACGACGACCCCCTCCTGCCCCGCTGCGAGCGCCTCGGCCGAGACCCGCTCGGCCGTCTCGGCGTCGGCGGTCACCTCTCCGGGGATGCGGTGCGCGGGCGCGATGCGCTCGAGCTCGGCGAGCCGCGTCGCGAGCGGCTCGTCGAGCAGGTCGCGTCCGTCGACATGCAGCACGTCGAAGAACCAGGGATGCAGCACCGTCTCGCGGGCGCGCTCGGCGCCGAACCGCGACATCGTCTCTTGGAAGGGGCGCGGCGCCCCCTCTTCGTCGAGCGAGAGCGTCTCGCCGTCGAGGATCACGTCGCGCACGGGCAGCGAACGCACCACCTCGACGACCTCGGGCAGCCGGTGCGTGACGTCGGCGAGATTGCGCGTGAAGACCCGCACGTCGTCGCCCTCGCGATGCACCTGGATGCGCGCGCCGTCGAGCTTGTACTCGACGGATGCCTCACCCGTGAGCTCGATCGCGGCGGTCGGCGTCGATGCGGTCGCGGCGAGCATCGGCAGCACGGGCCGACCCACGACGAGCCCGACCGCCTCGAGCTGTTCGACCGTACCGGTGAGCGCGAGCCGCGCGGTCTCGCCGAGGTCGCCCGAGAGCATGGCCGCACGGCGCACGACGTCGCCCGGCCGGTCGGCCGCGCGTGCGATCGCATCGGTGAGCACGCCCTCGAGCGCCCCCGTGCGCATCTCGCCGAGCAGCACGCCGCCGAGGAAGTGCTGCTCGCGGTCGGTCGCGCGCCCGAGCAGGTCGGCCAGTTCGCGAGCACGGTCGCCCGACGAGCCGGCACCGCCCGCCGCGGCGAGCCGGTCGAGCGTCTCGTCGAGCTCGTCGACCGTGAGCGACGGCTCGACTGCCGCCTGCGTGGCATCGACCGCGGCGGCGAGCCCGCGCCAGCCGACGCCGACCCGACCCTGTCGCGGCTTGCCGACGAGGAAGCCCACGGCGGGCGCGATCTCGTCGGGTTCGAGTCGGCGCAGCAGTTCGGCGAGCGCGTCGACCTTCGCGAGGCGCGACCGGGTCGACGCGACGGCGTCGGCGGTGGTGACGAGCTCTTGGAGCAGCACGCGCCCAGTCTCGCACCCGCCGCCGACATGCGATCCGTGGTCGAGTGGGCGCGCAGGGGCGTATCGAGACCACGAGCCCTCGCCGACGGTGGCCTCGATACGCGCTTCGCGCTCCTCGACCGGCCGGGAACGTACCCTTGGAGCATGACCACCGTGCTCGCCGCCGACGACTGGCGTGCCCGCGCCGGGGCGCACGCCGAGCGGGCCGACGCCCTCACGACCGGTCATCGCGCCCGCGCGGCGGCGCGCGAGAAGCACCCCATCGAGGACTTCCTCTTCACGTACTACTCGTACTCGCCGAGCCTGCTGCGCCGCTGGCATCCCGGCCCCGGCCTCGAGCTCGACGGCGCCGCAGGCACGCCTCGCGCCGAGTGGCGCTGGTACGGCGCCGGCCGCTCCCCCGGATCGCTCGTCGTCGACCGTGACGCGATGCAGGCGGAGAAGGGACCGATGCTCGCGACCGTCGAGCGCATGCTGCGGCTCACGGCGTCACGCCAGGGCGCGTTCGGATGCTTCGGGCTGCACGAGTGGGCGATGGTGTACCGCCAGCGCGAGCACCGCCACCCCGTGCCGCTGCGGCTCGGCCAGGCCGCGACCGACGAGGTCGTCGAAGCGCACGAGCTGCGCTGCACCCACATCGACGCCTACCGGTTCTTCACGGCCGACGCGGTGCCGCGCAACCGCTTCGAGCCGACCCGCGAGACGCAGCCGAGGCTCGAACAGCCCGGCTGCCTGCACGCCAACATGGACGTCTACAAGTGGGCCGTGAAGCTCGGTCCGCTCGTGCCCGGCGAGCTGCTGCTCGACGCGTTCGAGCTGGCCAGGGACATCCGCTATCTCGACATGCAGGCGTCGCCCTACGACATGGAGCCGTGGGGCGGCGAGCCCGTGCGCATCGAGACGCCCGACGGCAAGGCCGAGTACGTGCGTCGGCAGCGCGGGTTCGCCGAGCGGGCGAACGGGCTCCGGCGCAGCATCCTCGATGCCGCGTTCGCAAGGTCGACGCCGGCGACGGCCGGCACGTCGACGAGATCGCGCTGAATCGGGCTGAATCGGGCTGAATCGGGCTGAATCTGGCTGGGCGGGAGATCCACTTCCGTGGAGGCGTCCACAAGTCCACAAATCCACACCCGAGGCGTCCATGAATCCACAAATCCACGCCCGAGGCGTCCGCACATCCACAAATCCACACAGCCGCCGGCGCGATTCCCCGCCGGATCCGCTGAGCGCGGCGAGCGGTGCGCCGTCGCGACGATGCGCGCGAGCGCGACGGCCCACCAGATCGCGAGGCGTCGGTACGGACGGCCTCGGTGGCGACCGGCCTGAGAGCGCTCAGGGCACCTGGTAGCCGGCGGCGCGGAAGAGCTCGTACCACTCAGGGCGCGTGAGCGGCACGGCCGAGCCCGCCGCCGCGTCGGCGACGCGCGACGGGTTGGTCGTGCCGAGCACGACCTGCATGTTCGCGGGGTGCCGGGTGATCCACGCGGTCGCGATCGCGATCGGCGCCACGTCGTACTTCTCGGCGAGCCGGTCGATGGCCGAGTTGAGCTCGGGGTAGTCGGCCGACCCGAGGAACACGCCGCTGAAGAACCCCGCCTGCAGTGGAGACCACGCCTGGATCGTGATGCCGTTCATCCGGCAGTAGTCGACGATGCCGCCGTCGAGCATCGTCGACTGCCAGAACCCCTGCATGTTCGCCGAGATGCCCTGCGCGATGATCGGCGCGTGCGTGATCGACAGCTGCAGCTGGTTGGCGACGATCGGCTGCCGCACCGAGCGGCGCAGCAGTTCGAGCTGGCTCGGCGTGTGGTTCGAGACCCCGAAGGCGCGCACCTTCCCTGACGCCTCGAGCTCGTCGAACGCCCGGGCGACCTCGTCGGGCTCGACCAGGGCGTCGGGGCGGTGCAGCAGCAGGATGTCGAGGTAGTCGGTCTGCAGCGCCTCGAGCGACCCCTCGACCGACTCGATGATGTGCTCGTACGAGAAGTCGAAGTACGGGCCGTCCTTCACGATGCCGCACTTCGTCTGCAGGGTGACCTGCTCGCGCTCGGCGGGCGTCAGCTGCATCGCCTCGGCGAAGCGGCGCTCGCAGGCGTGCAGCGTCTCGCCGTAGATGTCGGCATGGTCGAAGAAGTCGATGCCCGCGTCGCGGGCCGTGCCGATGAGGGTGCGCACCTCGTCGTCGCCGAGCTGCTCGATGCGCATGAGTCCGAGCACGACGTTGGGAGCCGCGATGCCGGCGAGATCGATGGTCTTCACTGGTGCAGGCTATCGGTCGGCCACCCACTCGTCGAACGTCCGGGTCGCACGCACGGCGCCCGGACCGGGCAACGTGACGCCGGATCGCATCGCGGCGAACTGCTTGCCGGGCAGTGACACGGCCAGCACCGGTCCCTTCAGGCCCTGGGCTCTGGCGAGCTTGCGGATCATCTCCTCGAGCCGCTCCTCGCGCGGGCCGGCGAGGTCGGCGACGTGCCCGGCGGGGCCGGCCTCAGCGAGCGCGACGAGTCGCTCGCCGACCTCGCGCGCCGCGACCGGCGCGGTGCGCACCTTCGGCGCCAGGTGGACGCCCGCGAACGACATGCCCTCGAGCATCTGCCCGGCGAACTCGTGGAACTGCATCGCGCGCTGGATGGTCCAGGGCACGTCGCCCTGCTCGACGACGCGCTCCTGGGCGAGCTTCGCCGCGTAGTACCCGTACGGCGCACGGTCGATGCCAACGATCGAGAGCAGCACGTGGTGGGGCACGCCGGCCGCGGCCTCTGCGGCGAGCAGGTTCCGCGACCCCGTCGTGAAGAACGCCTCGGCCTTCTTCGCGTCGAGCGTCGTCACGTTGCTCGTGTCGACGACCGCGTCGACGCCCTGCAGCGCCCGGGCGAGTCCCTCGCCCGAGATCACGTCGACCCCGGCCGAGCGGGTGAGCACCACGACCTCGTGCCCGCGTTCGCGGGCGACGTCGACGACGTGGCGTCCGACGGTTCCGGTTCCCCCGGCAACGGCGATCTTCATGATGGGCTCCTCTGCATTCGGGCCGCGGATGCGGCGGCGGGCGGGGCATCCGTTCGCCCCTTCACCATCTCGACGACGCAGCCCGCCGGAATGCAAGGTGCCGGGCGCGTCGCCGCGTGCGAGGCTGGGGGCATGCCCGATGCGCCCATCGCTCCCACCGACGCGCGCGACGAGGCGCTCGACGCCGAGCGGCCCGCCCTCGTCGGCCTCGCCTACCGCATGCTCGGCACGGTGGCCGACGCCGAGGACGCGGTGCAGGAGGGCTTCGCCCGCTGGTACCGGATGCCTCCCGCAGACCGCGACTCGGTCGACCGGCCCGGCGCGTGGCTGATGCGCACGGTGGGCCGCATCTGCCTCGACCAGCTCGGCTCGGCACGTCGGCGACACGAGCACTACGTCGGCGAGTGGCTCCCGGAGCCGTTGCCGACCGCCGACGCCGCACGGTTCGCGGTGCGGGCCGCCGACGACCCGCTCGATCGCGCGATGCTCGACGAGTCGGTCTCGACGGCGCTGCTCGTCGTGCTCGAGTCGCTCACCCCCGCCGAGCGGGTCGCGTTCGTGCTGCACGAGGTGTTCGCGATGCCGTTCGCCGAGATCGCGGAGGTCGTCGGACGCACGTCCGCGGCCTGCCGGCAGCTCGCCGCCTCCGCCCGCCGGCACGTGCGCGAGCGACGAGCGGGCGTCGTCAGCCGCGAGCGCCACGACGAGGTCGTGCGCGCGTTCGTCGCCGCAGCGGGCACGGGGCGGCTCGAGTCGCTGCTGTCGCTGCTCGACCCCGACGTCGTGCTCCACTCCGACGGGGGCGGATTCGTCTCGGCGACGCGACGCCCCGTGCTCGGCCCCGACCGCGTGGCCCGATTCATCGCCGGCACCCTCACCCAGCGCGGTCCGGCGCTCGAGTGGTCGCTGCACGAGACGGCCGACGGGCTCACGCTCGCCTTCGGCGAGGACGGGATCGTCGATACCGTCGCCGTCATCGAGGTGCGCGGCGACGCGATCACCAACGCCTGGGTCATGCGCAACCCCGAGAAGCTCGGGCGGTGGAACGCGCCGGCGTGAACACGCCACCCGTATCCTGAGCCGATGGAGCTCGACTTCAGCGGTGCGCTGTGGTTCTGGCGCGGTCCCGCCCCGTGGCACTTCGTGACGGTGCCCGACGCAGCGTGCGACGACCTCGCGGCGATCGCGCCGTTCGTGAGCTACGGCTGGGGCATGGTGCCGGCGACCGTGCGCATCGGCGACAGCGAGTGGCCGACCGCGCTGTGGCCGAAGGACGGCGGCTACATCGTGCCCGTGAAGGCGTGGGTGCGCAGCGCCGAGTCGCTCGAGGTGGGCGACGTCGTCGACGTGCGACTCAGGGTCGGAACGCCCTGAGCCGCACCGCGACGACTCACGCGTCGGCGGGGGCCGTGACCGGCGCCCAGGCGAAGCCGTCGGGGTCGGTGTACGCGCCGTCGCCGCTCGCGATCACGAGGCGGTGCGAGCCAGAGCCCTCCTCGGGCACGCCCGCGTCCTTCGCGAGCGCGCGGCGCTTGTAGAGGCCGAGGCCGATCGGGCTGCGGGGCGTGTCGAAGTCGACGTAGCTGCCGAAGCTCTTGCCGACGGCGAAGCCGTGCTCGGCGTAGAAGCGCTTGCTCGCCGGGACGTCGTCGACGCCGAGCAGCAGGACGAGCCGATCGAAGTCGCGGCCGACGGGAACCGTGTCCTTCTTCGCCGAGGTCGCGAACTTCCAGATCGCGCCGTCGGGCGCCTGCACCGATGCGCCGACGCCCCAGAGCGACTTGGCGACGGGCTTCAGCACCGTGGCGCCGGCGGCGACGGCGGCGTCGAAGAGGGCCTGCACGTTGCCGGGCTGCGCGACGACGAGCGACAGCGTGTAGCCGCGGAAGCCCGTCGACGGCTCAGTGGCGAGCCGTGTGCGCACCCGTCCGTCGAGGCCGAGGGCGTCGGTGTAGAAGCGGTCGGCGGCGGTGGGGTCGTCGACGTCGAGGGTGATGGATTCGATGGTTGACATGTCGATCACGCTACGAGCGAGGCCCGCCCCGACGCTTCTCGAATCCTGACCGATGTGCGCCGACGTGCTCTGGCAACGCAAACATGTTTACGTTGACATTGCGGCTGGCACCCCCATAGCATTGCGACCGCCAGGCGTCGCCGCGAGTGCAGCCCGACAGCGTGACGACGCGGAGAAGCGAACAGGGAGGTTCGAATGCATCGTCGCATCGCGACACTCGCAGTGGCCGCGGTCACCGCGGCGCTCGCCGTCTCGGCCATCGTCCCCGCGCATGCGGCGACCGAGTCGACGCCGATCGCACAGGTCACCGGGCCGCAGCTCGCGGCGTCGTGGACGCCGCCGCTGAGCACGAGGGGCCGGTACATCGTCGACGCCGACGGCGACCGATTCAAGCTCGAGTCCGCCAACTGGGACGGCGCACAGGGCCATTGGAACGGCAGCGGTGACAAGAACGACCCGGCCAACCACAACAGCGGCATGAGCTACGACATCCCCATGGGGCTCGACCGCGTGCCGATGGCGACGCTGATGAGCGACTTCCACGGACTCGGGCTCAACAGCATCCGGCTGTCGTACTCGAACGAGATGCTCGGAATGACCACCCCAGTGCCCGACGTCGCCGTGGCGGCGAACCCCTCGCTGAAGGGCAAGACCCCGCTGCAGGTCTTCGACGCGGTGGTCGACGCCCTCACGGCCGACGGCTTCGCGGTGATCCTCAACAACCACACCACGACGTCGCGCTGGTGCTGCGGCGCCGACGACGGCAACTCGAAGTGGTACAGCAGCCAGACCACGGAGAAGTGGATCAGCGACTGGGTGATGCTGACCGAGCGCTACGAGGACAACCCGCGCGTCGTCGGCATGGACCTCCGCAACGAGGTCCGCCGCGACGTCTGGAACGACCCGAACTGGGGCATGGGCGACGGCAACGATCTCTACCAGGCGTTCCAGAAGGCCGGCGTCGCCATCCAGCAGGCGAACCCCGACGTGCTCGTCATCATGGAGGGCATCAACTGGCAGGGCATCCCGCTCGACGGCTTCTTCCACGACCGGCCGCACCTCAAGCCCGTCGCGAACCTCTCGAACGCGCTCCCCTACCCCGACAAGCTCGTCTACGCGGCGCACATCTACGCCTACACGGGGCCGAAGCACACGGGTGCGACGGGGCTCGGCGAGACCCACGACCCCCGCTACCGCGACCTCACCCAGAGCGAGCTCGTGGCCGAGGTGAACCGGGCCGCCGCGTACGTCAATACGGCGGGCCAGCATTACACCGCCCCCGTGTGGTTCAGCGAGTTCGGCATCGGCCACGCCGCCGACACCGGCGCGCTCGACAAGGCCTGGTGGGTGAACTTCACCGACATCCTGATCGCGAACGACAGCGACTTCGCGGCGTGGCCGCTCGTGACGCAGGCCGATGCCGCCGGGAACTTCGCCGACGGCTACTCGCTGCTCGCCTACAAGCCCGACGGCACGAAGCTCAGCATCGCCGACGACTGGCGATACCCGCAGTGGGTGAAGCTCGTGAACGCGAACGGCAAGACCGGCCCCGTGGCCTCCGCGCCGCGCTGGAACATGATCGGCAGCGGCAGCTTCGTCGACAGTCAGTCGTCGCTGCGCATGCTGCAGGCGGGCGACTGGTCGCCGGGCCAGTGGAAGGGCACCTGCCCCGACAGCCAGCGCCTGCAGGGCATCGCGCGGAGCACCAACCGGGGCCTCTGCACCGACATCGGCGGCATCGCCACTTCGAACCCGCGCGTGCAGAGCGGCGAGGGCAACATCACGAACGACTGGGCCCCGGGGTACAGCAAGCTGCAGTGCAACCCGGGCGAGGTCGCCGTCGGCTACAGCCTCGGCACCGGCACCGGTACGAAGGCCGCGATGTGGAAGCTCGCCTGCGCGACGAGCACCACGGCGCTGCCGGCGAGCCAGGGCCGCCTGATCTGGTTCGACCAGGGCGACAACCGCCCGGCGGGCGGCGGCTCGACCGCCAGCGACTGGGCGCCCGGCAACTACAAGGGCCAGTGCAAGGACACCGAGTACATCGCGGGCGTTGCCTTCACCTACAACTGGAACCACGGCGGCGTGCCCGACGCGCTGCTCTGCAAGCCGCTGACCTGATCGGCGGACGACGAACGGGGCCGGGTCGCGATCGCGACCCGGCCCCTTCATTCCGCCCCGGCTGCTCGGCCGGCGTCCACGCGTGCCCGGTGAGACCAGCGGGCCGTTCCCGGCATCGAGAGCGAATCGGCCGCCGACGCTTGACGCGAGACTTCGCGATCGCCTAGGTTCGACTCCAACTTAGTTTACTAAGTCAACAAAGTCACCAGCGCGAAGCCCTCCAGCGGCGACGCGTTCACAACTTTCACACTCCTCGGATTCGTCGCCGGTGACGAGTCACCGCGACGGATCAGAGGCAACACCGACCCACACCCTGGGTCGAGGAGGCTGGATGATGCGCCCGATAGCAGGCCGCAAAATGATGCTCGGAACGGTGCTGATGTCAGCGTTGACGCTGTCATTGCTTTCCCCCTGGGTTGCGAACGCGGAGCCGTCCGCAACGCGGCCGTGCAAGTACGACCTGTATCCCAAGGTCCACAGCTGCACCTCTGGGCCGAGAAGCATGGCGATTCCGGAACAGACGACGATCAATCTCGTCGTCGACGATGGCGTCGGCCCCAACACCGCCGCCAAAGCGGAGGCACTGTTCGAGACGCGTGGCTTCGCGGTGACGACGGCGAGCCCGGACTCATCGCGGCGCGACATCGACGTTCTGGTGGGTATCGACGACGACGAGGGCGCCGATGACGCCTACCTCGACGGGACGTACGACCCGGCTCGTTCAATTGCCAACGACGACGGCTACGTACTCGAGATCAATGCCGCCGATCGGGTCGTCGCCATCGAGGGCAGGGACAACGACGCTGCGTTCTACGGCGTGACCACCCTCGATCAGATCCTCAGCCAGGCGGGCGTGGTCCTCCGCGACACACTGATCGAGGACTACGCGGACGTCAAGTTCCGGGGATTCATCGAGGGCTTCTATGGAACCCCCTGGTCGCACGAGAATCGGAAGGACCTCATGGTCTTCGGTGGCGATCACAAGATGAACTCCTACCTCTACGGACCGAAGAATGATCCCTACCACGCCGCCCGCTGGCGAGAGCCGTATCCCGCCGAGAAGCTTGCTGAACTGAAGGAGTTGGTCGACACGGGACGTGAAACCAACGTGCAGTTCGTCTGGGCGGCACACGTCGGCGGCAAGATCGACCTCGGCTCCGATGCGGATGTCCGAGCCCTCGAGGACAAGTTCGATCAGCTCTACGAAATCGGAGTCCGACAGTTCGCGATCTTCTTCGATGACGCCGCGACGAACAACGATCAGTTGGTGAACTTCATCACCCGCATCGATCGCGAGTACATCAAGCCCAAGGGCGACGTCCGCCCCATCATCTTCTGCCCGCAGTACTACCGAAAAGACGGCGGCAGTCCAGCGACGATCAACTACCTGAAGAGCATCAGCCGTTTCCCGAAGGATGTGGAGATCATGTGGACCGGCGACAACGTGGTGTCGCCGGTCTCGCAGAGCGCCATCGACTGGGTGACGCAATACATCGACCGGCCCGTCTACATGTGGTGGAACTACCCGGTCAACGATCTCGGGCGCGCCGGATATGTCCATATGGGACCGTCGAAGGGCCTGCACGCGGGCGTGGAGAACGTCTCCGGCTTCGCCGCGAACCCGATGAATCAGGCCCAGGCATCGAAGGTCTCCCTCTTCAGCGTCGCGGACTACACGTGGAACACCGACGATTACAATGCAGACCTGAGTTGGCAGGCCTCGTTCGCCCGCATCATCCCGGACGATGCGACGGCGGCCCGGGCGTTGCGGATCTTCTCGGCCCATGCCTCAGCCGGCCTGAATCCGTTCGACACCCCGGAGTCCGCCTATCTGCTGCCGGAGCTGGCCTCCTTCAAACAACTGCTCGCTGCCGACGGTGAGGTCGACGAATCAGGCGCGACCCTGATCCGATCCTTCGACGAGATCAGTAGCGCGATCGACACGCTCGAGGCGTACGACGGATCGAACGGCATCTCCGGAGAAGTGGGGCCTTGGCTCGACGAGCTCAAACGGATCGCGCAAGTGAGCAGGGCCACGGTTCAGGGAATCCTCGACCTGGACGACCTCACTCCGGATGATCCGGCGTCGATCCGAGCTGCGATGACCCTCATCTCGGACCAGCGAGCCGGCCTCAAGGCCGCAGTCTCGTCTTCGCCGAAGGTGATTGCGCAGAAGGAGCTCGTTCCCTTCATCGAGGAGATCCTCTCGCTCGTCGAGATTCGACTCATGAACGCGCTCTCGCTGCCGCCCAAGATGCATGGCTTCGGAAGCACGACCTTGGACTACCCGAAGATGCTGGACGGCGACCTGTCCACAGCGGCCGGATCGGGCGCATTCGTGTCCCGTGGAGCGTACTTCGGTGTGAATCTCGGCAGAACGACGCGCATCGACAACGTGCTCATCAGCATGGACGCCAAGAACTACTACAAGCAGGGCGTGCTCGAGGCATCGATCGACAACGCCACCTGGTTCGAAGTGGCCGGTTTCGACAGCAGTTCGGTCTCCGCTCGGCAACTCGACGTCGAAGCACAGTTCCTGCGCTACCGCGCCACCGACGAGTTCACGGATGAGGTCACCGGCTCGCCCAATCGCGGGTTGTCGGTCAAGGAGTTCCGCGTGAACGTGGAAGACCCTGCCGAGGTCTTCACGAACGTGGCCGGTCTGCAGGGTCGTGCCCTCTCCTTCGAAGGATCGACCGTCGCGCTGCGAGGCTCCGGCGATCTCACCGTGGAGCCGGGAGAGTACTTCGGCTTCCGCTTCAACAAGCTCAAGAACGCGCATTCGCTGAGGATCGACGATGACCTGAGGTTCCTGAGCGCCGAGTTCTCGACCGACGGACGTGCATGGACCGCGATGAACTGGTCGGATCCGCGCATCAACGCAGCGACGTACATTCGCGTGGTGAACACGTCGACGGTCGCGCAGGACATCGCGCTACAGGAGCTCTCCGTTGCACTCGGCGGCTCCATCCGCCCCACGGCGAGCGCGCACAACGTGAGCGTCTACTCCGGAAAGGTCGAGAACATCGTCGACGGCGACCCGGTCACGTCCTTCTGGCTCCGAGGGGCGGGCGGTGACCGGCACTTCGTCTTCGATCTGGGACGCGAAATCCCGGTCTACGACCTGTGGATCAGATCGGAGAAGGACCTCGTGTCTTCGGGCCGCATCGAGTTGAGTTCTGACGGGACGAACTGGCGTGATCCGGTCACGTTCGCCAAGGCCGGGGCCGACAACGTCGTGAAGCTCGGCGGCGAGTCGGCTCGCTACGTGAAGCTGACGGACGGCGTGCAGAGCAACTGGCTCAAGGTGCTGGACGTCGCGGTCAATTCGACTGTCGACGAAGACACCACGGTGCTCACCGGTGATCCGGGCGGCCTCGAGAGGCTGCTCGATCTCGACCTCTTCACCTCCGTCGACGTGGGCGACACGGCCGGCGCATTGACGTACAGCAACGTCAACACGCCCGACGCGACCAACCTCATCCTGGTCAAGGACGAAGAATCGGAGGTCGACCTAAAGGTCAAGCCGGCTGACGGTCAGGAGTGGATCGATGCGGGGACACTGACCGGCGGTTATGTCAATGTCGATCTGAGCAGGTTCGGGGAGATCTCCGAGTTCAAGCTGCAATGGACCTCGGGCTCGGGACTGCGGCTGAACGAGTTGTTCGTCGGGACGCTCGGCTAGGAACGACGAAAGGGGCCGGGTCGCGATCGCGACCCGGCCCCTGCTC
>NZ_JBSHHD010000007.1:0-122637 GCF_053618155.1 Agromyces sp. NPDC055658
CGTCTCCGCCTCGGACCCGGCTCTCAGCATCGGCCTCGGCTATGCTCCGCCCGAGCCGGCTCGCTCCAGCACGAGCTCGCGAACGCGAGCCGCGTCGGCCTTGCCCTGCATCGCCTTCATGACCGCGCCGATCACGGCGCCGGCGGCCTGAACCTTGCCGTCACGGATCTTCTCGAGCACATCGGGCTGCGACGCCAGCGCCTGGTCGATCGCCGCGATCAGTGCACCGTCGTCGGACACGACGGCGAGCCCTCTCGCGTCGACGATCTCCTGCGGCGAGCCCTCACCGGCGACGACGCCCTCGAGCACCTGCCGCGCAAGGCGGTCGGTGAGGGTGCCCGCGTCGACGAGCGCCGCGAGCTGGGCGACCTGCTCGGGCGTCGCGAGCCCCGAGGCATCCGTCTCGCTCGCGTTCGCGAGCCGGGTGAGCTCGCCCGTCCACCACTTGCGTGCAGCGGCGGGCGTCGCACCCTCCGCGATCGTCGCGGCGACCTCGTTCAGGAGACCGCCGTTCACCACGTCCTGGAACTCGAGGTCGGTGAAGCCCCATTCGCCCTTCAGGCGGCGGCGGCGGGCGGCCGGCGGCTCGGGCAGGGCTGCACGCAGCGACTCGATGAGCTCGGTCGTCGGCACCACGGGCACCAGGTCGGGCTCGGGGAAGTAGCGGTAGTCGTCGGCGTCGGACTTCGGACGGCCGGGGCTCGTGGTGCCCGTGTCCTCATGCCAGTGCCGCGTCTCCTGCGTGATCGTGCCGCCCTTCGCGAGGATCGCGGCCTGGCGCTGGATCTCGTAGCGCACCGCCCGCTCGATCGAGCGGAACGAGTTCACGTTCTTCGTCTCGGTGCGGATGCCGAGCTGCTCGGCACCGCGCGGGCGCAGCGACACGTTCGCGTCGCAACGGAGGTTGCCGCGCTCCATGCGCGCCTCGGAGATGCAGAGCGAGAGCGCCATGTCGCGAATCGTCGAGACGTACGCCCTCGCGAGCTCGGGCGCATCGGCCTCGGCGCCGAAGATCGGCTTCGTGACGATCTCCACGAGCGGCACGCCGGCACGGTTGTAGTCGACGAGCGAGTACTCCGCACCCTGGATGCGGCCCGTCGCACCGCCCACATGCGTGAGCTTGCCCGCGTCCTCCTCCATGTGCGCCCGCTCGATCGGCACCTGGAAGGTGCGCCCGTCGGCGAGCTCCACCTCGACCGATCCCTCGAACGCGATCGGCTCGTCGTACTGGGAGATCTGGTAGTTCTTCGCGAGGTCGGGGTAGAAGTAGTTCTTGCGCGCGAAGCGGCTCGACGCGGCGATCGAGCAGCCGAGCGCGAGGCCGAGCGAGATCGACTTCTCGACGGCGTCGCCGTTCACGACCGGGAGCGACCCCGGCAGGCCGAGGCACACGGGCGAGACGAGCGTGTTGGGCTCGGCACCGTGGTACTTCTCGTTGGCCGGGTTCGGCGCGGGCGAGAACATCTTCGTCTCGGTGTTGAGCTCGACGTGCACCTCGAGGCCGATCACCGGCTCGAAGAGCTCGAGGGCCTTCTCGTAGTCCATCAGTTCGACGCGCGCCATCAGAGTGCGCCCTCCTCGGTCGCGGTGAGCTCGTGGGTCGTGAGGTCGGGCGCCTTCGCGAGGATCGGCCCGCCCCACTCTGCGATCAGCAGCTGCTCGAGCGCACCGCCGACGTTGTAGAGGCGTGCGTCCTCACGCGCGGGCGCGAGGAACTGGATGCCGACGGGCAGCCCGTCTTCGGGCGCGAGGCCCGACGGGACCGAGATACCGGGCACGCCGGCGAGATTCGCCGGGATCGTCGCGACGTCGTTGAGGTACATCGCGAGCGGGTCGTCGAGCTTCTCGCCGAGCCTGAACGCCGTCGTGGGTGCGGTCGGCGTGGCCAGCACGTCGACCTTCGCGAAGGCGGCGTCGAAGTCGCGCTGCACGAGCGTGCGGACCTTCTGGGCGCTGCCGTAGTACGCGTCGTAGTACCCAGCGGAGAGGGCGTAGGTGCCGAGGATGATGCGGCGCTTCACCTCGGGGCCGAAGCCGGCCTCGCGGGTCGCGGCCATGACCTGCTCGACCGTGCCGCCGCCGTCGGGCGTCACGCGCAGGCCGAAGCGCACCGAGTCGAACTTCGCGAGGTTCGACGAGGCCTCAGCCGGCAGGATCAGGTAGTAGGCCGCGATCGAGTACTCGAAGTTGGGCGCGGAGACCTCGACGATCTCGGCGCCCTGCTGCTCGAGCAGTTCGAGCGACTCGTGGAAGCGCTGGCGGACTCCGGCCTGGAACCCGTCGGAATCGAGCTCCTTCACGACGCCGATACGCAGCCCCTTGACGTCGGCGTTGCGCGCGGCCTCGGCCATCGAGGGCCAGCGCATGTCGATCGAGGTGGAGTCGTGCCGGTCGTGCCCGGCGATGACGTCGTGCAGGAGCGCGGCGTCGAGCACGGTGCGCGTGACGGGGCCGATCTGGTCGAGGCTCGAGGCGAGCGCGATCGAGCCGTAGCGGCTGACGGCGCCGTAGGTCGGCTTCACGCCGACCGTGCCGGTCACGTGCGCGGGCTGGCGGATCGAGCCGCCCGTGTCGCTGCCGAGTGCGAGGGGCGCCTCGAACGCCGCGACCGACGCGGCCGAGCCGCCGCCGGAACCGCCGGGGATGCGCTCGAGGTCCCACGGGTTGTGCGTCGGGCCGTACGCCGAGTGCTCGGTCGACGAGCCCATCGCGAACTCGTCCATGTTGGTCTTGCCGAGCGGGATGAGCCCGGCCTCGCGCACCTTGCGCACGGGGGTCGCGTCGTACGGCGGGATCCAGCCCTCGAGGATCTTGGAACCCGAGGTCGAGGGCATGCCCTCGGTGACGAGCACGTCCTTGATCGCGATCGGCACGCCCGCGAGCTCGCCGAGCGATTCGCCGGCGGCACGCGCACGGTCGACCTCGGCGGCGGCCGCGAGGGCGCGGTCGGCGTCGACGTGGAGGAACGCGTGCACGGCGCCGTCGACGGCGGCGATGCGATCGAGGTGGGCACGCGTCGCCTCGACGGACGAGACGTCGCCCGCGGCGAGGCGGCCGGCCAGGTCGGCGGCGTTCAGCCGGATCAGGTCGTCGGCGTGGCTCACTGCTCCTCCCCCAGGATCGCGGAGACGACGAAGCGGTCGCCGTCGCGCTCGGGGGCGCCGGCGAGCGCCTGCTCGGGGCTGAGCACGTCGTCGGTCACGACGTCGGCGCGGAAGACGTTCTGCATCGGGATCGGGTGGCTGGTCGGCGGCACCTCGGGAGTCGCGACGCGATTCACCTGCTCGACGGCCTGCATGATCTGGCCGAGCTCGGTGGTGAGGTGCGCGATCTCCTCTTCGGTGAGCGCGATGCGAGCGAGGGTCGCGAGATGCGCGACCTGCTCGGCACTGATTTCAGGCATGCTGCTCCGAACGTGTCGTGACGGGGATACCGGCAAGTCTATTCGAGCGGCCCCCGCGTCGCCTGCGGCGCCGTCGATCGGTCGAGGATGCCTCGCCACCCTGCCGATCACCCGTCGAGCGCCGCCGGCCCCTCGCTCACGAGCACGGCGAACTGCGCGGCGTCGAGTACGCGGATGCCGAGTTCTTCGGCCTTCGCGAGCTTCGAGCCCGCACCCGGTCCGGCCGCCACGAAGTCGGTCTTCTTCGAGACGCTCGACGCGGCCTTGCCGCCGGCGGCGATGATCGCCTCCTGGGCGCCCTCGCGCGTGAACCCGTCGAGCGAACCCGTGGCGACGACGGTGAGGCCGGCGAGCACGCCGCCGGCCTCGGCGGCGGCGCCGGGGCCCGGGTGCCCCGGCGTCGACCACTGCACGCCCGCGGCCGTCCAGCGGTCGACGATCTCGACGTGCCAGTCGACGCCGAACCAGTCGATGAGCGAGTCGGCGATGATGCCGCCGACCCCCTCGACCTCGGCGAGCTGTTCGCGGCTCGCCGCACGGATGGCCTCGAGCGAGCCGAACCAGTCGGCGAGGGCGCGGGCGGCGACCGGGCCGACGTGACGGATGTTGAGCGACACGATGAGGCGCCACAGCGGTTTGGTCTTCGCCTTCTCGAGTTCGGCGAGGAGCTTCGTGGCCGCCTCCGACGGCCCGAGCTCGCGGAAGTCCTTCTTCACGCCCGCGGCCCGGCGCTCGGCGGCGGTGAGCTGCTCGGTGCCCGGCGGGTAGGTGATGCGCACCTTCTGGAACGGGGCGCGCTTCACCGGCTCGCCCGTCGCCTCGTCGACCTTGGGCTCGCCGGTCTCGGCATCGCGCACGACGACCTCGATCGGCACCAGTTCTTCGATGGTGAGCTCGAAGAGACCCGCCTCGGTCGGCAGCGGCGGGTCGGCCGGGAACGACGGCTGCGTGAGCGCCGCGGCGGTCACCTCGCCGAGCGCCTCGATGTCGAGGCCGCCACGGGAACCGATGTGCTCGATGCGGCCGCGCACCTGCGCCGGACACGACCGCGCGTTGGGGCAGCGCAGGTCGATGTCGCCCTCTTTCATGGCGCGCAGCGGCGTACCGCACTCAGGACACAGCTCGGGCATGTGCCATTCGACCTGCGTGCCGTCGCGGAGCTGCTCGACCGCACCCAGGATCTCGGGGATGACGTCGCCCGCCTTGCGCAGCACGACCGTGTCACCGATCATGACGCCCTTCGCCCGCACCACCTGCTGGTTGTGGAGCGTCGCCTGCCGCACCGTCGAACCGGCGACCTTCACCGGCTCCATCACCGCGTAGGGCGTGGCGCGACCGGTACGGCCGACGCCCACGACGATGTCGAGGAGCTTGGTGTGCACCTCTTCGGGCGGGTACTTGTACGCGATCGCCCAGCGGGGCGCACGACTCGTGGCGCCGAGCTCGTCGTGCAGGTCGAGCTCGTCGACCTTGACGACGATGCCGTCGATCTCGTGCTCCACCGAGTGCCGGTGCTCGCCGCGTTCGGCGATGTAATCGGCGACCTCGTCGACCGTGTCGAACACGCGGGAGTGCGGTGAGACCGGCAGGCCCCAGCCGGCGAGCAGGCCGTAGATCTCGGACTGGTTGCGGACGTCGGGGTGCGCCCAGGCGCCGATGCCGTGCAGGTAGAGCTCGAGCCGGCCCAGTCGTTCGCGCATGAGCTCGAGTTCGAGACCCGTCTTCTTCTCGCGGCGCTGGCGCAGGCTGCCCGCGGCCGTGTTGCGGGCGTTCGCGAACTCGGGGTACTTGGTCGGGATCTGGTCGGCCGGCCGGCCCTTCGCGAGCTGATCGGCCTCGTAGGCGGACTGCAGCTCGTGCTGGCGCTCGTTGAGGGCCTCGAAGTCGGTCGTGCGCAGGAAGACCTCCCCGCGCACCTCGAAGAAGCCGGGATACCCATCGCCGGTGAGCCGCCGCGGGATCGCCGGGATGAAGTCGACGTTCTCGGTGATGTCTTCGCCGACCCGGCCGTCGCCGCGGGTCGTCGCGGTCTCGAGCACGCCGTCGCGGTAGGCGAGGCTGATCGCGAGCCCGTCGATCTTCAACTCCGACAGCCAGCGCACCGTCCGCCCGGCCGCAGCGGCCGTCTTCGCCGCCCAGTCGCGGAACTCGTCGATCGAGAAGACGTTGTCGAGGCTCAGCATGCGCTCGGCGTGCTCGTGCTCGGGGAACCCGGCGGAGACGACCGCGGCGCCGACCTGCTGCGTCGGGCTGTCTTGGCCGGAGAGCTCGGGGAACGCGCGCTCGAGCGCCTCGAGTCGGTGGAAGTCGGCGTCGTACTCGGCGTCGGACAGCGGCGAATCGCCGTCGCCGTAGTAGGCGAGCCGGGCGCTCTCGATGCGCGCGGTGAGCGCGTCGGCCTCGGCGCGGGCCGTCTCGAAGTCGGTCGGAAGGTCGTTCTCGGCGGGAGTCTCGCTCACAGGCCAATCCTAGGGAGGCCGTCCGACAGTGGGGGTCAGATCGACGAGCCCGCGGGGCGCCGACTCCTGCTCTCGGCACCCGAGGAGATGGCGGGTGCCGGATGGATCGACCGGGATGCCGCTGCGCGTCGAGCCCGAACGAATCGACGCGACGGTGGTACCGGACGCCGATGACACCGCCGAGGATCGCACCGCCCGGGCTCACGACGACCGCCACGAGGCCGGCGACGGCGACGGCGATCGACAGTGCGTCGTCGGGCACCGGGAGCCGCGGGAAGGCGTCGAAGGAGCCGAGCACGGAGGCGCTCTTGCCGGCCACCACGCTCACCACCGCACCCACGATCGCGGCGAGGAGGGCCCCCGCCCGGACCGCGAGTCCCTGCACGACGCCGCTGAAGCGGGCCATGCGACCGGCGACCCCGAGGGCGAGGGCGAGGCGCACCCGCCGTCGATCTCGACGGCAGCAACGCGGAGCGCCCGGCGGTGCGGCCCGGCGGCGAGCCTATGCCTCGACCGGCACCGCGCTCACGGTTCGGTCGATCGTGAACTGGCCGAGCACTCGCGTGCCGACGTAGAGCACCGCGGTCTGGCCCGGGGCGACGCCGCCGAGCGGCTCGGCGGGGCGGACGACGAGTTCGGCGGAGCCGGGAGCATCCTGATCGATGCGGGCGACGGCCGGCACCGGGTCGGCGTGCGCGCGGATCTGCACCTCGCAGTCGAACGCCTCGCCGGGCGAGGCGATGATTCCCGACGCGACGGGATCGAGCCCGGCCCACGAATATCGCGCTCCCGCGATCTCGGCGACGGCGAGCGCCTCTTTCGGGCCGACGACGACGGTGTTCTCCTTCGGTCGCACCTCGAGCACGAAGCGCGGCTTGCCGTCGGGCGCGGGCGTGCCGAGGCGCAGGCCCCTGCGCTGCCCGACCGTGTACGCATGCGCCCCATCGTGCGATCCGACGACCGAGCCCGATCGGTCGACGATGTCGCCTTCGGCGACGCCGACCTTGTCGGCGAGCCAGCCCTTCGTGTCGCCGTCGGGGATGAAGCAGATGTCGTACGAGTCGGGCTTCTGCGCGACGCTGAGCCCGCGCCGGGCCGCCTCGGCACGTACGAGCTGCTTCGACGCCGTGTCGCCGAGCGGGAAGTACGCGTGCGCGAGCTGCTCGGCTGTGAGCACGCCGAGCACGTACGACTGATCCTTCGCCTCGGCGTTCGCCCGGTGCAGCTCGAGCGCACCCGAGTCGCCCGTGACGACCTTCGCGTAGTGTCCGGTGGCGACGGCGTCGAACCCGAGGGCGAGCGCCTTCTCGAGGAGGGCCGCGAACTTGATGCGCTCGTTGCAGCGCATGCACGGATTCGGCGTGCGGCCGGCCGAGTACTCGGCGATGAAGTCGTCGACGACGTCGGCCTTGAACCGCTCGGAGAAGTCCCACACGTAGTACGGGATGCCGAGCACGTTCGCCGCGCGCTGCGCGTCCATCGAGTCTTCGATGGTGCAGCACCCGCGGCTGCCGGTGCGCAGGGTGCCCGGCATGCGGCTCAGCGCGAGATGCACGCCGACGACCTCGTGGCCGGCTTCGACGGCGCGCGCGGCCGCGACGGCGCTGTCGACGCCGCCTGACATCGCTGCAAGGACCTTCACCCCTCCAGTGTAGGCAGGGCAGTCTGAAGAGGCGGTGGGCGGCTCGTCGATGCGCGGCGCGCCCGACGCGATCACCGATCGACGGTCAGCGGTCGAACGAGGTCGCCCGGCCGGCGAGCCCGGCCTTCGCCGCCTGGGCGTGCGCAGCGGGCAGTGCGGCGAGGAAGGCATCGACGTCGGCCTCGGTCGACGCGTGCCCGAGCGTGATCCGCAGCGCACCGCGCGCGTCGGACTCGGACCGACCCATCGCCATGAGCACGTGGGACGGCTCGGGCACACCCGCCTGGCAGGCGGAGCCGGTCGAGACGGCCACCCCGGCCGCATCGAGCAGGAAGAGCAGGGAGTCGCCTTCGCAACCGGGGAAGGAGAAGTGCACGTTTCCCGGCAGCCGGGCGGATGCCCCGGGCCCGGCATCGCCCGACAGTCGCGCAGTCGGCACCGCCTCGACCACGCCGGCGATGAGACGGTCGCGGAGCCCGACCATGCGGGTCGCATCGTCGTCGAGGCGCGCCGCGACGATCTCGGCCGCCGCCGCGAAGGCCGCCGCCGCCGCCACATCCTGGGTGCCGGACCGCACCTTGCGCTGCTGCCCGCCACCGTGGATGAGCGGCTCGACCGCTGCGGAGCGGTCGAGCACGAGTGCGCCGATGCCCGCCGGCCCGCCGATCTTGTGCGCCGAGACGCTGAGTGCGACGAGCCCGGCGCCACGCGGTGCCTCCGTCGCGCGGCGCAGCGCGCGCACGTCGATCGGCACCTGGCCGTAGGCGGCGATGGCATCCACGTGCAGGGGCACCCCGGCGCGGGCGGCGAGTCGGGCGACCTCCTCGACCGGCTGGATCGTGCCGACCTCGTTGTTGGCCCAGAGCATGGTGACTAGCGCGACCGTTTCGGCATCGGCGAGTTCCGCCGCGAGCACGTCGAGCCGCACCCGCCCGACCTCGTCGAGCGGGATCTCGACGATCTCGGCGCCCTCGTGCTCGGCGAGCCAGTCGACCGTGTCGATCGTGGCGTGGTGCTCTCCGGCCGGAACCAGGATGCGAGAGCGGTCGGCACCGCCCGCGCCGCGCCGCTGCCACCACAGTCCCTTGATCGCGAGATTGACCGCCTCGGTGCCGTTGCCGGTGAACACGATCTCGATGCCGTCGACGCCGAGCGTCGCGGCGATCCGCTCGCGCGACTCCTCCAGCAGGCGCTTCGCCTGCTGGCCCGTGCTGTGGATCGACGAGGGGTTGCCGACCACGGCGAGCGCGGCGGTCATCGCCTCGATCGCCTCGGGCAGCATCGGCGTGGTCGCCGCGTGGTCGAGGTAGACCATTCGCCCGCCCTTCGTGGTCGTCCGATCCGAGATGGATGCCTCGGCGCGCCGCCTGCATGCGCTTCCAGCGGTCGCTCCCGCAAGAACTACTGTAGATCGCATGCCCGCGCCCGATCCCCTCGATGAGCTCGGCGTCCGCGCCGACGCCGACGGCGGGCGCATCCGGGTGTGGTCGGAGCACGCGACGAGCGTCGACCTCGTCGTGTTCGATCCCGACGACCTCGACTGGGCGGCCGAACGCATGCCGCTCGCCCGCGATGCCGACGGCGTCTGGACGGGGGCCTCCCCGTCGCTGGTGCCCGGCGCGCACTACGGGCTGCGGGTCGACGGTCCCGCCGGGTTCGATCATGCGTTCAACCCCGTGCACACGCTGCTCGATCCGTACGCGCGCGGCCTCGCCCGTGCCGACGACGGCTCGTGGCGCGGCGTCGTGCTCGGCGGACTCGCCGACGCGGGCTTCGATTGGGGCGGCGTCGGCAAGCCCGCGGTGCCGCTCGACCGCACGGTCGTCTACGAGACGCACGTGCGCGGGTTCTCGAAGCTCAACCACGCGATCCCCGAGCCGCTCCGCGGCACCTATGCCGGGCTCGCCCACGACGCCTCGCTCGAATACCTGACGGGCCTCGGGGTGACGACGGTCGAGTTGCTGCCGGTGCAGGCGTTCGTCCCCGAGCAGCGGCTCGTGCGCCAGGGCAAGCCGAACTACTGGGGCTACAACACCCTCGCGTTCTTCGCCGCCCACGCGCCGTACGCGAGCGCCGCAGCGCAGGCCGCAGGCGCGCACGCCGTGCGCCGCGAGTTCGCCGGCATGGTCCGTCGCCTGCACGAAGCGGGCCTCGAGGTCGTGCTCGACGTCGTATACAACCACACGGCCGAGGAGGGGCGCGAAGGGCCGACCTACAGCTTCCGCGGCATCGACAACGCGAACTACTACCGACACGACGCGCACGGCCGGTACGTCGACACGACCGGCTGCGGCAACACGGTCGACTTCGGGCACGACGCCGCGGTGCGGCTCGTGCTCGACTCGATGCGCTACTTCAGCGGCGAACTGCAGGTCGACGGGTTCCGCCTCGACCTCGCGGCGACGCTCGGTCGCGATGCCAACGGCGAGTTCACCCCCGACCACCCGTTGCTGCGCGGCATGCTCGACGACCCGGTGATCGGCGCCTCGAAGCTCATCGCCGAGCCGTGGGACGTCGGTCCGGGCGGATGGCGCACGGGCGGATTCCCGACGGGCTTCAGCGAGTGGAACGACCGCTACCGCGACCGCATGCGCGACTTCTGGCTCGGCGACCTGCGCCGCGAGCGCGAATCGGGTTCGGCGGGCAGCGGCATCGGCCGCTTCGCAACCCGGCTCGCGGGGTCGTCGAACACGTTCTCGCCCGAGCGCGGCCCGCTCGCGAGCCTCAACTTCGTCACCGCGCACGACGGGTTCACGCTCGCCGACCTGACCGCGTTCGACGTCAAGCACAACCTCGGCAACGGCGAGCAGAACCGCGACGGCACCGATCACAACAACTCGTACAACCACGGGGTCGAGGGTGAGGCGGCCGACCCCGTCGTCCGGGCGGCACGGCGGCGAAGCATCCGCAACCTGCTCGGCACCCTGCTGCTGTCGGCCGGGGTTCCGATGCTGACCGCGGGCGACGAGTTCGGACGAAGCCAGCGCGGCAACAACAACGCGTACTGCCACGACTCGCCGCTCACCTGGCTCGCGTGGGATCCGGCCGAGCGCCCCCGGTATGCACCGGCGCTCCTCGCCACAGCGAGGCACCTGCTGCGCCTGCGCGCCGAGAACCCGGCCCTCCGGCCGATCCGCTTCGGCCGCGACGGCGAGACGACGCCGAGCGCCTCGGAGATGTACTGGTTCAACGCCGACGGCGAGACCATGGGCATCGACGACTGGAACTCGCCGGTCGAGCGCACCCTGCAGTTCGTCGCGGCGTCGACGCCCGAGACCGAGGCGTTCAACCGGATCCTGCTCGTCGTGCACGCCCGCGAGACGGAGGCCGACGTGGTGCTGCCGGCCGTCGACGGCGTCACCGGCTACCTGCCGCTGTGGGACTCCGCCGAGGAGACGCCCGAGACCGATCCCTCGGGCGGGGGCGAACTCGCCCCCGGTGCGCGCCTGCGCATCACCGGCCCGTCGATGCGACTGTTCCGCGCCGAGGGCGGTGGGCGGTGACCAAGAAGGCGGATGCCTCGTCGGCGGGTACGCCCGCGACGCTCGCCCTCGCTCGGGCCGGCGTCGCGTTCACCCCGCTCGCCTATGAGCACGACCCGCGCGCCGCCGCGTACGGTCTCGAGGCCGCTGAGAAGCTCGGAATCGACCCGGGCCGCGTGTTCAAGACCCTGCTGGCCGACGTCGACGGCGCGCTCGCGGTCGGCATCGTGCCCGTCGCCATGCAGCTCGACCTCAAGGCGCTCGCTGCCGCGCTCGGCGGCAAGCGCGCCGAGATGGCCGACCCCAGGGTCGCCGAGCGGAAGACCGGGTACGTCGTCGGGGGCATCAGCCCCATCGGCCAGAAGACTCCGCTGCCGACGGTGCTCGACGAGTCGGCGATCATCTGCGAGACGATCTGCGTCTCGGGCGGCCGGCGCGGTCTCGACCTCGAGCTCTCCCCCGACGACCTCCTCGTCGTCACCGGCGGCCGCTACGCGCCGATCGCCCGCGCCCGCTGACGCGACCCGGCGTCGAGTCCGCCGCCGGTCGCGGTCATCGCCCGGTCGTCAGGATGCGATCGCGACGAGTCCGAGCTCCGCCGGGTTCGTCATGAGCGGATGCGACGGCACGACCCGGACCGAGTAGCCGAACGCTCCGGCACGATCGAGCGTGACGGTGCACTCGTACCCGCCTCCGGCCGCGGGGACGAGCGCGGTGCGGCGCGGGTCGCCGATCGAGTCGTCCGCGAGGCTTCGGCCCGAGACGAGTTCGACGGCGACGTCGTCCGTGCCCAGGCCCCCGAGCTCGACCTCGGCGCGCACGTGCAGCTCGTCGCCGACCGCGGGCTGGTCGAGCCCGCCCGATTCGACGTGCAGCACCTTCACCCCGGGCCACGCGGCACGCACCCTCGCGGCCCAGGCCGCGAACTCGCGCGCACCCCTGGCATCGTCGGCGCGCATGCGCTCGAAGGACTCGCCGGCATGCCGATAGAGCCGTTCGACGTACTCGCGCACCATGCGATCGGCACCGAGCTCGGGCACGAGGCGGGTCATCGTCGTGCGAAGCATCTGCAGCCACTCGGCCGGCACCCGATCAGCGTCGCGTTCGAAGTAGCCGGCCCGCCCGTCCGCTTCGACGGGCCGGTCGTAGAACGCCGGCACGATGCGGTGCTCGAGGAGGTCGTAGAGCGCCCCCGCCTCGCGGGCATCGCGCTCGGCCGCGTCGCCGGCCGCGTCCGACGAGGGGATGACCCAGCCGAAGTCGTCACCCGCGTACTCCGCCCACCATCCATCGAGGATCGAGAGATTGAGCGCGGCGTTCATCGCCGCCTTCATGCCCGAGGTGCCGCAGGCCTCAAGGGGACGCAACGGGTTGTTGAGCCAGACATCGCAGCCCGGGTACAGCCGCTCGGCCATCGCCATGTCGTAGTCCGGCAGGAAAACGAATCGCTCGCGCACGTCGGGCTGCGCCGCGAACTGGACGAGGCGCTGGATGAGGCGCTTGCCCTCGTCGTCGGCGGGGTGCGACTTGCCGGCGACCACGAACTGCACGGGGCGGTCGGGATCGGTGAGGATCGCCCTCAGGCGTTCCGGATCCTGCAGCATCAGCGTCAGGCGCTTGTACGTCGGAACGCGACGGGCGAAGCCGATCGTGAGCACCTCGGGGTCGAGCGCGTTCGAGATCCACTCGGGAGCGGGCGCACCCGCGTGCTGCTCGCCGAAGCTCGCCTCGAGCCGCCGCCGGGCATCCGCGACGAGTCGGGCGCGCATCTCCCGCTTGACCGCCCAGAGATCGGCGTCGGCGACCGCAGGGCTCAGCCAGTCGGCGTGCTCGCTGTCGTCGGTGCCGAGTTCGCGCTCGGCGAGCGCGGTGAGCGACGGATCGGTCCATGTCGGCGCGTGGACCCCGTTCGTGATCGAGGTGATCGGCACCTCGTCGGCGTCGAAACCCGGCCAGAGGTCGCCGAACATGCGACGGCTGACCTGCCCGTGCAGCTGGGAGACACCGTTGGCGTGGCCGGCGAGCCGGAGCCCCATGACGGCCATGTTGAATGCGCTCGCCGCAGGGTCGGCGCCGGGCTCGACGCCGAGCGAGAGCGCTGCGTCGGGATCGACCCCGGGCAGCAGTTCCGCCGTGACGTAGCGCTCGACGAGCGCGCGGTCGAAGCGATCGATGCCGGCCGGCACGGGGGTGTGGGTCGTGAAGACCGTGCCCGAGCGAACGAGCTGGAGCGCCTCGTCGAAGGCGAGTCCCTCGCCGATGTAGGCCGAGATCCGCTCGAGGCCGAGGAAGCCGGCGTGCCCCTCGTTCATGTGGAAGACCTCGGGCGCCGGGGCGCCGACGAGCTCCGCCCAGGCGCGCAACGCCCGCACCCCGCCGATGCCGAGCAGCAGTTCCTGCAGCAGCCGGTGCTCACTGCCGCCGCCGTAGAGCCGGTCGGTGATCGCGCGATGCTCGTCGCTGTTCGCCGGGACGTCGGTGTCGAGCAGCAGCAGCTCGACGCGGCCGACGGCCGCTCGCCAGACACGGGCGCTCAGTGTGCCGCCGTCCGGCAGCGCGAGCGAGACCTGGACCGCGCTGCCGTCGGAGCGGCGCAGCACCGTGAGCGGCAGGCCGTCCGGATCCTGCACGGGATAGCGCTCCTGCTGCCATCCGTCGGAGGAGATCGACTGCGCGAAGTATCCGGCCTTGTAGAAGAGGCCGACCGCCACGATCGGCACGCCGAGGTCGGACGCCGCCTTGAGGTGGTCGCCGGCGAGGATGCCGAGTCCGCCCGAGTACTGCGGCAGCGCCGCAGTGATGCCGTACTCGGGCGAGAAGTACGCAACGAGTCCGGGGCGCTCGCCCTCGAGGCCCTGGTACCAGCGCGGCTCTTCCAGATACCGGCGCAGTCCCTCGCGTTCGCGCTCGGCCCATGCGACGTAGTCGTCGTCGGCGGCGAGCGCGTCGAGCCGTGCCGGATCCACCTCGCCGAGGAAGGTGACCGGATCACGTTCGGACCGCGACCACGCGTCGGGGTCGATGTGCTCGAAGAGGCGGCGCGTCGGTTCGTGCCATGCCCAGCGCAGGTTGGCCGCGAGCTCCTCGAGCGCGCCGAGGCGGACGGGGACGACGGCTCGGACGGTGAACTTCCGGATCGACTTCACGGCTCCACCCTAGGTCGCGCTCGTGTCGGGCGTGTGAACCGTGCGCAACGCGGGCGTGGTCCTCCTCGACCCGCGCGGAACGATTGGGGCCGCGCGCGGGCCGACGCGCTACGGTCGGAACGTGACCACCGTTACCGCGCTCGCCGGCCGCATCCCCGTGACGCGGCTCACCCCGGCCGTGCCCGACCCCCGCTGGCATCCGAAGGCGTTCGAGGGCGAGGTCGTGCCGTTCCGCGCGACGGTGTTCCGCGAAGGGCACGACCGGGTCGGGGCGATGCTCGTCATCAACGGTCCCTCGGGCGTGGAGCAGCGGCACCGGATGGCCCCGCTCGCCCCCGGCACCGATCGGTGGGAGGCGCTCGTCCAGCTCGACGAGACCGGCGAGTGGCGATGGCACGTCACCGGGTTCGACGACGAGATCGCCACCTGGCGTCACGACGCGGGCGTCAAGATCGACGCGGGCGTCGACGTCGAGCTCATGTACGAGGTCGGCGCGAGGCTCGTCGAACGGGCTGCCGCGGAGACCGACCGCCCTCGGGCGGTGCGCAAGCGCCTCACGGCGCTGGCCGGCGCGCTGCGAGACGGCGAGGCATCCCCCGCCGACCGCCGCGCCCTCGTGGACGCACCCGTGCTCGCGGAGTTCGACGCCCGGCCGCTCGCCCGGCTGTCGACCGATTCGCCCGAGCAGCGCCTGCTCGTCGAACGTCGCCGCGCCGGAGTGGGGTCGTGGTACGAGTTCTTCCCACGCTCCGAGGGCGCGAAGCGCCAGAAGGACGGCACCTGGAAGAGCGGCACCTTCCGCACCGCGCAGAAGCGGCTCGACGGGGTCGCCGCGATGGGGTTCGACGTCGTGTACCTGCCTCCGATCCACCCGATCGGCGTGACCAACCGAAAGGGCCCCAACAACACGCTCGACCCGGGCCCCGGCGACCCGGGCTCGCCATGGGCGATCGGCGGGCCGCAGAAGGACGGCAGCGCCGGCGGGCACGACGCCGTGCACCCCGACCTCGGCACCCTCGCCGACTTCCGCGCCTTCGTGCGCCGCGCGAATCAGCTCGGCATCGAGGTCGCCCTCGACCTCGCTCTCCAGGCCTCGCCCGACCACCCCTGGGTCGCCGAGCACCCCGAGTGGTTCACGGTGCTGCCCGACGGCACGATCCGGTTCGCCGAGAACCCGCCGAAGAAGTACCAGGACATCTACCCCGTCAACTTCGACGACGACCCCCAGGGCATCTTCGACGAGGTGCTGCGCATCGTGCGGCACTGGATGAAGCAGGGTGTCCGCATCTTCCGCGTCGACAATCCCCACACCAAGCCGCTCGCCTTCTGGGAGCGGCTCATCGGGGCCGTGAACGCCGACGACCCGGGCGTCGTCTTCCTCGCCGAGGCGTTCACGCGACCGGCGATGATGCAGGCGCTCGCGATGGCGGGATTCCAGCAGTCGTACTCGTACTTCACGTGGCGCAACACGAAGGCCGAGCTCGAGGAGTTCCTCACCCAGGTGTCGCAGGAGACCGCCGACTTCATGCGGCCGAACCTGTTCGTGAACACGCCCGACATCCTCACCGAGTACCTGCAGTTCGGCGGGCCCGCCGCGTTCACCGTGCGGGCGACCATCGCCGCGACGGCGGCCCCGCTGTGGGGCGTCTACTCGGGTTTCGAGCTCTTCGAGTCGGTCGCGCGCCCCGGCGCCGAGGAGGCGATCGACAACGAGAAGTACGAGTACAAGCCGCGCGACTTCGCCGCGGCCGAAGCCGAGGGCCGCTCGCTCGCGCTCTACCTCGGCATCCTCAACCGCATCCGCGCGGAGCACCCCGCGCTCGGGCAGCTCCGCAACATCCGCTTCCACGCGAGCGACGACGACTCGGTGCTCGTCTACTCGAAGCACCTCGACGGCCGGTTCACGCCCGACGGCGAGGACGACACGCTGATCGTCGTCGCCAACGTCGACCCGCACTCGGTGCGCGAGACCACCGTGCACCTCGACCTCGAGGCGATCGGGCTCGAGGCCGGCGCCCGGTTCGAGGTCGACGACCTCGTCACCGGGTCGCGCTGGGAGTGGGGTCCGTCGAACTACGTCCGGCTGGATGCCTTCACCCGACCCGCACACATCCTGCACGTGAGAAGAGGCTCGGATGCCTGACACGCCCCCCTCCCCGGTGACCGCGCCCGTCGTGCCCGACGAGGTGCTCGCGGCGGTGGCCGAGGGCCGGCACAGCGATCCCCACTCGGTCCTCGGCCAGCACGGGTTCGACGCACCGCAGGAGCCGGGGCCGCTCACGGCGATCCGCACGCTCCGACCGCTGGCCGCGGGCGTCGACGCCGTGCTCGCCGACGGCACCACCCTGGCGCTCGAGCACGTCGGGCACGGCGTCTGGGCGGGCGCGGGCCGCTTCGGTCCGACCGACTACCTCGTCGAGGCCCGCTACGACGACGGCTCGGAATGGACCGCCGACGATCCGTACCGATTCGCACCGACGATCGGCGAGCTCGACCTGCACCTCATCGCCGAAGGCCGACACGAGCAGCTCTGGCAGGTCCTCGGCGCGCGCTTCCGCGAGCACTGGGGCGTCGACGGGCGCGTGAGCGGCACCGCGTTCACCGTCTGGGCCCCGCGCGCCCGCGCGGTGCGGGTCGTCGGCGCCTTCAACCGCTGGAACGGCTCGGGCCACGCCATGCGGAGCATGGGGGCGTCGGGCGTCTGGGAGCTGTTCGTACCCGACCTCGAGCCCGGGGCGCTGTACAAGTTCGAGCTGCTCACCTCCGGCGGCGAGTGGATCATGAAGGCCGACCCCATGGCCAGGCGCGCCGAGACCGCCCCGGCGACCGCCTCGATCGTCGACGACAGCCGGTACGAGTGGGGCGACGGCGACTGGCTCGACCGGCGTGCCACGACCAATGCGCACGAACGCGCGATGTCGATCTACGAGCTGCACCTCGGATCGTGGCGCCCGGGCAAGGGGTACCGCGAGGTCGCCGACGAGCTCATCGAGTATCTCGACTGGCTCGGCTACACGCATGTCGAGTTCCTGCCGCTCGCCGAGCACCCGTTCGGCGGGTCGTGGGGCTACCAGGTGACCGGCTACTACGCCGCCACCAGCCGGTTCGGCTCTCCCGACGACCTCCGCTACCTCATCGATCGGCTGCATCGCGCCGGCATCGGCGTGATCATGGACTGGGTGCCGGGGCACTTCCCGAAGGACGAGTGGGCACTCGCGCGGTTCGACGGCGAACCCCTCTACGAGCACGCCGACCCGCGGCGCGGCGAGCAGCACGACTGGGGCACCCTCGTCTTCGACTTCGGCAACCCCCGAGTGCGCAACTTCCTCGTCGCGAACGCCCTGTTCTGGCTCGAGGAGTTCCACGTCGACGGACTGCGGGTCGACGCCGTGGCATCCATGCTCTACCTCGACTACTCGCGCGCCGAGGGCGAGTGGCTGCCGAACGTGCACGGCGGCCGCGAGCACCTCGAGGCGATCGCCTTCCTGCAGGAGGCGACGGCGACCGCGTACAAGCGCAATCCCGGCATCGTGATGATCGCCGAGGAGTCGACGTCGTGGCCGGGTGTCACCGCACCGACCTCATCCGGTGGGCTCGGGTTCGGCTACAAGTGGAACATGGGGTGGATGCACGACTCGCTCCAGTACATCCAGAACGACCCGCTGTACCGCTCGCACCACCACCACGAACTCACGTTCTCGTTCCTCTATGCGTTCAGCGAGCACTTCATCCTGCCGATCAGCCACGACGAGGTCGTGCACGGCAAGGGCTCCCTCGTGCGCAAGATGCCGGGCGACCACTGGCAGCAACTCGCGAACACGCGCGCCTACCTCGCATTCATGTGGGCGCATCCCGGCAAGCAGCTGCTGTTCATGGGCCAGGAGTTCGGCCAGCTCAGCGAGTGGAGCGAAGAGCGCGGCCTCGACTGGTGGATCCTCGACCAGCCATCGCACCGGCAGCTCGCCGAGTTCGTGGGCGCGCTGAACCGCCGGTATCGCACGACCGCGGCGCTCTGGCAGCTCGACGACGACGCGGCGGGATTCGAGTGGGTGGAGGGCGGGGCGGCCGCCGAGAACGTCCTCGCGTTCCTGCGTTACGACGGCGACCGGCGACCGCTCCTGTGCATCGTCAACTTCGCGGGCAGGCCGCACGACCGGTTCCGGCTGGGCCTCCCGTTCACCGGCCGGTGGCGCGAGGTGCTCAATTCGGATGCCTCCGAGTTCGGCGGCTCGGGCGTCGGCAACCTCGGCGGGGTCGAGGCCGAGGCGGTGCCCTGGGCGGGGCGACCGGCCTCGGCGGCCTTCACGCTGCCGCCGCTCGCCGCCGTCTGGTTCGAACTCGACGAGTAGGGCTCGGGGCCGGGTCGTCGCTCGCCGATTCGACGGGTGTCAGTAGAGCAGGCTCGCGAGCCGGGCGCGGGCCGCTGCGACTCGCGGGTCGTCCGTTCCGACGACCTCGAACAGCTCGACGATCCGCTCCCGCACCGCCTTGCGACCGTCGGCATCGAGCTCGGGGAAGAGCGTCAGCAGGCGGTCGAAGGCGTCGTCGATGTGGCCGCCCGAAATGTCGAGGTCGGCGACGTCGAGTTGCGCTCCGAGGTCGTCGGGAGAGGCGGCGGCCGCGGCGCGGATGGAATCGAGCGTCTTGCCGGCGAGCCGGCCGAGCAGGCTCACCTGGGCGAGGCCGGCGACCGCGAGCGCGTCGCGGGGGTCCTGCGCGATGGCCGTGCGGTACGCGGCGGCGGCCGCGTCGTAGTCCCGGCGTTCGATCGCGTCGTACGCCTCCTGGTGGAGCGGCGGCAGGGGCTGCTCGGTGGGCGGCGCCTCGCCTTCCGCCTCGTCACCGGTCTCGATTCGCCCGCCCGCGCCGTGCTGCGCGCCGAGCTCGAGGAGCTGGTCGAACAGCTGCGAGACGACGTCGTCGGGCTGCTCGCCCGCGAACAGGGGCACGGGCTGACCGGCGACGAGGGCGACGACCGTCGGGACCGACTGCACCTGGAGCGCCTGCACGAGCTGCGGGCTGCGATCGGCATCGGCCGCCGCGAGCACGAGCCGGCCCTCGCGAGCACGCACGAGCCGCTCGAGCGACGCGAGCACCTGCTGGGACGGTTCGCTCCACGACGCCCATACCGCGACGACGACGGGCAGCGTGCGCGAGAGCTCGAGGACCTGGCCGAACGAGGCGTCGTCGGTCTCGACGACGATGCGATCAGCTGACGCCGGCGCATGGGCGCCGGCCGGCTGGGCGGCCGCCTGCTGGCGCTGCACGAGCGCCGTGAGATCGACGGCACCGCGCAGCGATGCGCCTGAGGGCGGAATCGGGTTCGTCATCTACTTGACCTCCGATGCTGCGGTGAGACTCTCGGACCAGCCGAGGAGCTGGATCTGGGCGCCTTCCCCGGCGCCGACGCCCGGCACGTAGAAGAGCAACTGGATGTCGCTCGCGCGCTGCACGCCCTTCGCGCTCTGCCCAGTGAACCCGGAGAGCGCTGCGGCACTGCCGCCTTCCTGGAAGCCGGTCGTGCCACCGTCGTTCGGCACGCTCTTCTCGCCGCGGATGACGTTGACCGACACGATCGCTCCGGCGTCGATCGTGCCGAACCCGATCGCAGGGGCGGTACCGGCTGCGGTCGAGACCGTGAGGGTCGCGGTTGGGTTCGCCTTCTCCGCCTCCGCCTTGCGCGTCGCGGCGTTGAGCGCTTCATCGAGGTCGGACGCCTCGAGATCGAACATCGGCGCGAAGGTGCTCGCAGCCCCGTTCTGCAGGATGTCGGCGTACGCGGCGGCGACCTCGCCGGTCGGCATGACGAGGCCCTTGAACTCCGGCGAGATCGGCGGTGCGCCGATCGACGCCGGTGCCACCTCGGGAATCTCCGTGTCGGGAACCAGCGCGGTCTGCGAGACCACGTGGTAGTTCTCGCGGGGAGTCTCCTGCACGAGCACGAGCGCGGTCGGGGCGATCGTCTCGTCGTCCGCGTTCTTCGCGATCGTGAGCACCGTCCGCGGCCATCCGGTCGACTGCTGCGGCAGGGTCAGGGTCAGGGGCGCCGCCGGGATGGCGGGCGGGAGCGGATGGTCGGCGAGCGTCGCGCGGATCTTGTAGTTCGCCGCGCGCGCGGCACGCGCGGGCCCGGCGAATCGCTCGGACAGGCGGGCGGTGTCGCCGGCCTGGTCGACCTCGCTCGTGAACACCGCGATCCTCCGCATGATGCGCTCCATCTGGGGCACGGTGACGGCGGGCTCGACCACGGGCTCTTCGGGGTCGGCGGCCTCCGTCGCCGCGACGCTCGCGTCGGGGGTCGCCGGCGCCGTGGTCGCGGGAGCCTCTTCGCTCTCGAAGCTCGGCCAGTAGTCCGCCGAGCACGCGCTGAGCGCGAGCGCAGGCACGAGGAGGGCGGGCACGATCACGACCCGCTTCGCGCGACCGATCGCGCGCCGACCAGCCGTGACCTGATTGCGCCTCGAGGGCTTCGGCGCGCTCGGCAGCCTGCCACGGGGGCCCTTCGGGAGATTTCTGCGCGGGCCGCGCGACCGACGGTGGCGCACGAAGCCGGAGATGAGCAGGCCGAGTCCGACGAGGAACACGAGCGCGCCCCCGGCGATGAGCGGGCCGGCCCACGGGGTCTTCGTGTCACTCGGCCAGTCGAGCGCGACTCGGGCCGGCGCGGGATTCACCCCGTCGGAGGCGATGAGCACGGAGATGCCCTCGGGTACGTCGATCGTCGTCGTCACGAAACGGTCGCCCGTGAACTCGTCGAGCCAGAGGTCGGAACCGACCGGCGTCGCAGCCGCGAGCACCTCGGGATCGACCGGGGCCGGCGTCGCGGTCGCACCCGGCGTCGCCGGCGCGGTCGCCGTCGGGGCAGGGGTCGTGGTGGCCGGCTCGGGGGTCTCGGTGGGCGTCTCGGCCTGAGGGTCGTCGGCGGGGTCGGTCGTGACGACTTCGCTCACGAGCGACTTCGCCTCGGGGTCGTAGTGCACCGACTGGTACGGCGTCGACCCGAGCCAGGCGACCATGTCGGCGCTGCGCCCGTACGAGATGAAGATGGCGCCGTCGCCGGAGACGGTGATCTCCTGCTTGCCGGGATTCGCTTCGAGCGCGTCGGGTTCGAGCACGGTGAATGCCGTCGCGCCGTCGGACTCGATCGCCATCGACGCCCGGTCGGGCTCCATGAGCACCGTGCGCTGGGCGATACCGAGCCCGATCATCACGGCCGCGGCGACGAACGCCACGATAGCGAAGACGAAGCGCACGAACTGACCTCCCAAGCCGCTGCTGCGGCATCCGACAAAGACATTCCACACTACCGGCAGAGTCTGGGAGTCGCCTGCCCACCGCCTGAACGACACGCGCAAACGCGGCATCGCGAAGCCCCGTACAATCAGAACGATTCCCGCATGAGCCCCCACAAACGCGGGACACGACCCGGAGGAAGCATGGCCGTCGAAGAGACCGAGTTCACACAGGTGTTCCGCGGATACGACAAGGACGAGGTGGACAAGGCCATCAACGGCCTTCGTCGCGACATCATCGCCGCGAACACCCAGTCCGCGGACACGGTGAAGGAGAACAAGCGCCTGCTGGCCCGTATCGACGAGCTCACCGCCGAGCTCGAAGAGGTCGGCAGCCCGACCTTCTCGGGGCTCGGCACGAAGCTCGAGAACACGCTGCGGGTCGCCGAGGAGCAATCGACCCGCCTCATCGCCCAGGCCGACATCGACGCCGAGAAGCTCCGTCGCGCAGCCGAGGACGAGGCGCACCTCATGCGCTCCGACGCACAGGAGTTCGCCGAGCGCACGCTCGGCGAGGCCCGCGCGCAGGCGAGCCGCGTCGTCGAGAACGCCCGGGCCGAGGTCGACGACATGGTCGCCCGCGCCCACGAGACGAGCGAGCAGCTCCGCCAGGACGCCGCCCGCGACGCAGCGGCGATCCGGGGCGCGGTCGCGACCGAGACGGCCGAGCTGCGCTCGAGCGCGAAGCGCGAGTCCGCCGCGGTCATCTCCGCGGCGGAGCGCAAGGCCTCCGAGATCCTCCTCGCTGCGAACACCGAGGCGAGCGAGGCCCGGGCCACCGCCGCCGGGCTCACGCAGGAGACGGAGCAGACCCGCGCCGAGGTCGCCGTCGAACTCGACCGGGCGCGGGCCGAGCTCGCGAAGGAGACGGAACAGGCGCGCATCGACCTCGCCCGCGAGACCGAGCAGTCACGGCTCGACCTCGAGCGGGAGTCCGCCGAGGCCCGCGCCGCCATCGACGCGGAGATCGAAGAGCGTCGCGCCGCTCTCGCGCACGAGCTCGAGCAGGCCCGCACCGACCTCGAGCGCGAGCTCGCGACCGGTCGCGCGGCGCTCGCCGAGGAGCGCGAGCAGTCGGCGGTCGACCTCGAGCGAGAAGCCGAGTCGGCACGCCTGAAGCTGCAGCACGAGCTCGAGCGCATCCGCGCGAAGCACGCCGCCGACCTCGACCAGATGCGCGCCGACCTCGCCCTCGAGCAGGAGCAGGCCCGCGCCGACTTCGAGGCCGAGGCCGAGCAGGCGCGCATCGATCTCGACAACCAGCTCACCGCCATGCGGAAGAAGACCACGCACGAGGTCAACCGCATGCGACGTGAGATCGAGAAGAGCCGCCTGGACCTCGAGTCCGAGCTCACCGCCAAGCGCGACGAGGCCGAGCAGGAGCTGCTCGCCGCCCACCAGGAGGCGGTCGCCCAGACGCAGAAGTTCCTCGACGACGCGAACGCCGAGCTCGCCGAGACGAGCGCGCGCACGGCCGAGAGCCGCGCCGAGTCCGAGCGTCTCGAGACGGAGGCGCGCTCGGCGATCTCCGGCATCCGCGAGAAGGCCGAGCAGGAGGCGTCCGAGCGCATCTCCGCTGCGCACGACCAGGCGCGCAAGCTCATCGCCGACGCAGAGGAGCGCACTCGTGCGCTCGTCGCCGACGCCGAGGACCGGCTCTCGCAGATTAGGATCGAGCGCGACGCGGTCGCCGGCTACTTCGAGAGCCTGCGCGGCGTGCTGACGCAGGCCGAGCAGGTCGCAGCCGACACGAAGTAGTCCGGAAGGGGCGCGGTGGTTCCGTGAAGATCCTCAACGCGTTCCGCATCGGCCTCGTCGGCACCCTCGGTGTCGGCGTCGGCCTGTTCATCCTGACCTCGATCGTCAGCCTCTCGACGATCATCACCTACATCGGAGCGGCGCTCTTCCTGGCCCTCGGCCTCGACCCGGCGATCAGCTGGCTCGAGCGCCGAGGGCTTCCGCGTTGGTCCGCGATCCTCATCGTGATGAGCGGGGTCGGCATCATCGTCGCCGCGCTCGTGCTCGCCGTCGTCCCGATCATCGTCGATCAGATCGGCGACCTCGTCGAGGAGATCCCCGGCATCATCGAGCGGTTCAACTCGCAGGACTGGCTCGCCGTGCTCCAGGAGCAGTTCCCGCAGCTGCAGGTCGAGGAGATCAACGCGCAGGTCACGACGGGCCTCACCGACTTCTTCACCAACCCCGACAAGCTCTCCGAGCTCGCGGGCGGCGTGCTGCAGGTCGCGATCGCCATCGGCTCGGGCGTCTTCGCGGTCGTGATCGTGTTCATCCTGATGCTCTACTTCGCCGCGTCGCTGAACACGATGAAGCGCGCCACGTACCAGCTCGTGCCGGCGTCGCGGCGCGCCAGGTTCGCCGACCTCACCGAGCAGATCACGCAGTCGGTCGGCCGCTACGTGCTGGGTCAGGTCTCGCTCGCGGCGGTGAACGGGGTGCTGAGCTTCATCTACCTGTCGATCATCCGTGCGCCGTTCCCGGCCGTGCTCGCGTTCCTCGCCTTCATGTTCTCGCTCGTGCCGCTCGTCGGCACGCTCTCGGGCTCGATCGTGATCGTGCTCGTCTGCCTGATTCCCGGCCTCGGTTCGCCCATCACCGCCCTCGCGGCGGCGATCTACTACATCGTCTACATGCAGGTCGAGGCGTACATCCTGAGCCCGCGCATCATGCATCGGGCGGTGAAGGTGCCCGGCGCCCTCGTCGTGATCGCCGCCCTCGCCGGCGGCGCGCTCGGCGGCATCCTCGGTGCGCTCGTCGCCATCCCGGTCGCCGCCGCCATCCTGCTCATCATCAAGCAGGTCGTCATACCGCGCCAGAACGAACGCTGAGCCGGCTCAGTCCTCGTCGGAGGCGGACGCCGCAGGCCACCGAGTCGGCAGCGGCGCAGCCTCGGGGTTCACCGCGGCCACGATCTCGTCGAGCACGCGCCGCGTCTGCGTCTCCCCCACCCACAGGTGGCGCCCGCCGGCGACGTCGATGCGCCGCAGCTTCGGCAGCCCGGAGAAGCGTTCGGCCGCCTCGGCCGGCCTGAGGTAGTCGTCGTGCTCGGGGATGAGGGCGACGAGCGCGGGGCTCGCGGTCGACCAGCGTGCGAGTTCGGCCGTGCTCGTGCGGTGCAGCGGGGGCGAGAGCAGGATCGCGCCGTCGATGCCGTGCTCGAGCCCGTACTTCAGGGCGAGCTCGGTGCCGAACGACCACCCGACCAGCCACGGGTGCGGGAGTCCGCGCTGCTGCACGAACGACATCGCCGCCGCGACATCCGCCCGCTCGGCGACGCCGTCGCCGAACTCGCCCTCGCTGCGCCCGCGCGGCGACGCCGTGCCTCGCGTGTTGAACCGCAGCACAGCGAGGTCGGCCAGCGCGGGGAGCCGCGCGGCGGCCTTGCGCAGGATGTGCGAGTCCATGAAGCCGCCGGCCGTCGGCAACGGATGCAGCGTGACGAGCGTCGCGACGGGATCGCGCTCGAGGGGCAGCGCCAGCTCGCCGACGAGGCGCAGGCCGTCTGCCGTGTGCAGTTCGATCTCCTCCCGGCGGGCCGGAAGCTCGACTCCCGATCGGATCTCGATCGTGTCATCCGTCTCGCTCACCGTGCGCCCAACCTCCAGCAGTGCGTGTGCCAATGCCGACGCGCCGCAAGGTCGGCCGCGTCGCCCAGCACGCCGTCGGCCCGCCAGGCGACGAGATGCGCGACACCCGGTGCGACCTCGAGGCCGCACCCCGGGCACACGTACGCCTTGACGGCCTGCGCCTCGGAGACGGGCTGCACGTTCCATTCGCGGCCCGCGCGCACCTCGGTGCGGCGCCAGCCGGCGCTCAGCCGATCGACGTCGAGCTCGGGGTGCCCCTCGCGTGCACGGGCGGCACGCGACCGGGGTCGGTTCGAGCGTGCCATGCGTCCAAGTCTAGAACGGCCGCGCATCGAGGCCGCATCGCCGAGGATGCCTCGGCTGGACGGCCCGGCTCAGTACCAGCCGACCGACTCGGAGTGGGCCCAGGCGCCGCAGGGCGTGCCGTAGCGGCCCGAGACGTAGCCGAGACCCCATTCGATCTGCGTCGCCGCGTTCGTCTCCCAGTCGGCCCCCGCGGTCGCCATCTTCGACCCGGGCAGGGCCTGCGGGATGCCGTAGGCGCCGCTCCCGGCGTTGTAGGCGTTGACCCGCCAGCCCGACTCCTTGTTCCAGAGCGCGACGAGGCAGTCGAACTCCGAGGTGGGCCAGCCGCGTGCGGCGACGGCACCGGCGGCGTATGCCTGCGCGGAGCCCGGGTCGGGCGTCACCGCGGGCGGTGCCCAACCGGCGCCGGACGAAGCCGGCTCCACGACCGGCTCGGGCTTCTCCTCGACGACGTACTGCTCGTGCCCGTCGACGGTGACCTCGTAGTCGCCGCCGGCGGCGATCGACTGCACGGCCTCGCCGCCGAACCGGTCGCCCTGCGCGAAGTCGGGCGAAGCGGTCGCCCCGCTGTACGGGTCGACGATGTTCACCAGCACGAAGCTGACCGAGGCGAGGAACGCGAAGACGACGGTCGCGGCCTGCTTCACGGGCCCGCGGGTGATTCTGGGAACGGTCGGGGACGACGGCTGCGCCGCCTCGCCCGATCCTGCATGCCTACCCACGATTCGACGAGTGTAGCGGAGTGGCGGCCGGACGGGCCAATGCCGCGCGCGGGCTCACCGGACCGCCAGCATGACGTCGACGACGGCGTCGAGCACGAGGTCGACCTGCGCCTCGCGGTACCCGCCGCGCTGGGTCGCGAAGACGACCGAGCGGACGTCCTCGACGGAGATGGGCCATCCGTCTCTGAAGTACCGGGTGAGTTTGTCGGCGAACTTGTCGACCTCGCGGACGCTGTAGCCGAGCACGAGCGGATTCATGCGCTCGAACCGCTCGCCCTCGGGCCGCGCGAGCCGGTTGGAGACCACCTGCGCGGTCAGGCGCGCCTCGCGCAGCCACGCCTCGTCGCCGTGCAGCCGGGCCGCATCCTGCCGCTCCTGGGCGGCGAACGCGTCCTCCAGGCGGGCGAGCGCTGCGTCGACGTGCTCCGTCGAGTAGCCGCCCTTCTGCATCGCGAAGGCGGTCAGCCGGATGCGCTCGCTCGTCATCGGCTCGTCACCCGGCGTCGCCGTGCCGTCGTAGGCACGGCGGGCGAGCTGCAGGAACTCCTCGACCTGATCGATCTTGTACCCGAGTCTGGGCTTTCTGGCACGCGGGAACGTCGAATCCACTGCACCAGTATCGCGCACGCTCATCCGAAGAGCCGGAACGCCACGAAGGCGACGGCCGCCGACGGCAGGATCGAATCGAGCCGGTCGAGGAACCCGCCGTGGCCCGGCAGCCACGAGCTCATGTCCTTGATGCCGATGTCGCGCTTGACGAGCGATTCGACGAGATCGCCGAGCGTGGCGGTGAGGAAGATCGCACCGCCGAAGACGAGCCCGAACCACCACGGCTCGCCGAGCATGAACAGGGCGAGCAGCACACCGGCGACCAGGCTCGTCGCGGCGCCGCCGGCGAAGCCCTCCCAGGTCTTCTTCGGGCTGATCACGGGCGCCATCTTGTGCTTGCCGAACATGAGACCGAACGCGTAGGCCCCGGTGTCGGCGGCGACCGCCAGCACGATGAACGCGAGGGTCCACCACTGTCCTCCGTCGGCGGCGGTCAGCACGACCGCGAACGTTGCGAGGAACGTCACGTATCCCTGCACGAACGCACCTGCGGCGAGGTCTCGCCCGAGCGCCGCGCCGTCGGTCCGGCGGGACGGCAGTGCCTGCTCGACGAGCCTCCACGCCGTCACGATCGCGACTCCCGCGACGACCGCGAGGAACTGCCCGCCCGCACCGCCGTAGTAGGCGACGGGCACCGCGATCACCGCGACCGCCACGGTCGGTGCCCGCGGCACGCGGAGGTCGCCCTTGCGGAGTGCCTGCGCGAGTTCGTAGCTCGCGAACCCGGCGATCACGACGGCGAAGAGCATGAAGAGCTCCTTGACGACGAGCAGGCTCAGCAGCAGCGCGCCGCCGAACACGAGCCCGATGAGGATCGCGACGATGAGGTTGCGACCCGTGCGCGCCTTGATCCGTTCCTGGGCCTCGTCGAACTGCGCCTTGGATGCCTCGAACTGACGCTCGAGGTCGGCCTTGCGCGCCGTGACCTGTGCGCGGAAATCGTCGCGCGCGGTGCGGTCCTGCCCCCCGGCGTCCGACTGACCCTCTTCTGGGACGCCTGACATGGCCCTCCCTCAGCCCCCGAGCCCTCAGACCTCGAGGAGTTCGGCTTCCTTGCGCTTGAGGGCCTCGTCGATCGCGTCGACGTGCGTCTTCGTGATCTGCTCGAGCTCCTTCTCGCCGCGCCCGACCTCGTCGTCGCCGACCTCGCCCTTGAGCGCGTCGAGGTCGTCCTTCGCCTTGCGGCGGATGTTGCGGACCGACACCTTCGCGTCTTCGGCCTTCGAACGGACCATCTTGACGTACTCCTTGCGGCGCTCCTCCGTCAGCTCGGGCAGCGTCACGCGGATGAGGTTGCCGTCGTTCGTCGGGTTGGCGCCCAGGTTCGGGGTGTCGCGGATCGCCTGCTCGATGTCGCGCAGCGCGCCCTTGTCGTAGGGCGTGACGACCAGCGTGCGCGCCTCGGGGTTCTGCAGCGACGCGAGCTGCGCGAGCGGCGTCGGCGTGCCGTAGTAGCTCACCATGATCTTCTGGAAGAGCTGGGGGTTCGCCCGCCCCGTACGCACGGTGGCGAAGTCGTCCTTGGCGACTTCGACCGCCTTCTGCATGCGTGCGGTGGCATCGGAAAGTACATCCGCGATCACGGGAACTCCTTTACGGTTCGCTACTCGTGCCAGTCTATCGACTGGCCGGGTCCACACCGTTGCTCGCCGCGGCGCCACGTTCGGCGTCGCGGCCCGGCGCGGTCGGGTTCTATCGGTTCGACGACTCCACGCCGTTGCTCACGACGGTGCCGAGGTCGGCGCCGAGGATCGCCGCCGTGACGTTGCCGGCCGGCTCCATGCCGAACACCTGCATCGGCATGCCGTTGTCCATGCAGAGGCTGAAGGCGGTCGAGTCGACGACCTTGAGGCCGCGCTGCAGCGCCTCCTGGTAGCTGATGCGGTCGATCTTCGTGGCGTCGGGGTTCGTCCGGGGGTCGTCCGAGTAGACGCCGTCGACGCCGTTCTTCGCGACGAGCACCACGTCGGCATCGATCTCGAGCGCTCGTTGCGCGGCGACGGTGTCGGTCGAGAAGTACGGGAGCCCCGCACCCGCGCCGAAGATCACGACGCGGCCCTTCTCGAGGTGCCGCTCGGCGCGACGCGGGATGTACGGCTCGGCGACCTGGGTCATCGAGATCGCCGACTGGACGCGGGTCTCTGCGCCGGCCTGCTCGAGGAAGTCCTGGAGCGCGAGCGAGTTCATGACGGTGCCGAGCATGCCCATGTAGTCCGCGCGACCGCGATCCATGCCGCGCTGGCTGAGCTCCGCGCCGCGGAAGAAGTTGCCGCCGCCGACGACGATCGCGACCTCGACCGTCTGCGCCGCATCGGCGATCTCGCGCGCGAGGGCGCTCACGACGTCGGGGTTGACCCCGAGCGCTCCCCCGCCGAATGCCTCTCCCGAGAGCTTCAGCATCACCCTGCGCTTGCGTTCCGTCATCCCCGCCGTCCTTCCGGTGCCCGTGTCAAAACTAGTGCTTCACCCGACCGGGTGCACAGCATCCGGTCGAGGCGCGCGGCGCGGCGTCGTCCGAGGACGAGCTCGGCGAAGCATCCGCGCATGGAAAAGGGAGCCCGGATCGAATGGACGATCCGGACTCCCTCATGTCGGCGTTACGCCGTGGCCTTGAAGCGGGCGAACCCGGTCACGGTGAGACCGGCGTCGTCCAGGATCTTCTTGACCTGCTGCTTGTTGTCGCGGGCGTAGTCCTGCTCCAGCAGGGCGACCTGCTTGAAGAACGCGGTGAGGCGACCCTCGACGATCTTCGGCAGGGCGGCCTCGGGCTTGCCCTCGTTGCGGCTGATCTCGGTGACGAGCTCGCGCTCCTTCTCGACGACATCGGTCGGAACCTCGTCGCGCGAGATGAACGACGGGTCGAACATCGCGATGTGCTGCGCGATCCCGCGAGCGGTCTCGGCGTCGGCACCCGTGTAGGCGACGAGCACGCCGATCTGCGGCGGCAGGTCCTTCGACGTCTTGTGCAGGTAGACCGCGAACTCGTCGCCCGAGAGGGTGACGACCTTCGCGAGCTCGACCTTCTCGCCGAGCGTGGCGGCCTGCTCGTCGATGACCTCGCCGACGGTCTTGCCGTCGACCGGCGCCGCGAGAGCGGCCTCGACGTCGGCGGCACCGGCGGCGGCGACCGCGTCGAGCACCTTGTCGGCGAGCGCGATGAACTTGTCGTTCTTCGCGACGAAGTCCGTCTCGCAGGCGAGCTGGATCATCGTGTAGCCGGCGGGCGACTCCTTGGCGGCGACAAGGCCCTCGCTCGTCGAGCGGTCGGCGCGCTTCGCGTTGCCCTTTGCGCCCTTCAGGCGCAGGATCTCGGTGGCCTTCTCGAGGTCGCCACCGGCCTCCTCGAGCGCCTTCTTCGTGTCGACCATGCCCGTGCCGAGCTGCTCGCGCAGGGCCTTGATGTCAGCGATGCTGATTGCCATGTGTGGCTGTCTCCTTCGGGGACTTATTCGGCGGGGGTGGCGGCGGCCTCGGCGGCCTCCGCGCCTTCGACGTCGGCGGCCGACTCGGTCGCAGCGATCTCGGTCGCGGCCTCGTCGACGACCTCAGCAGCCTCGGCCTTGGCCTCGGCCTCGGTCTCGGCGGTCTTCTCGGTCGCGGCGCCCTGCTGGAGGAGCTCCTGCTCCCACTCGGCGAGCGGCTCGACGGCCGAGACGTTGCCGGCCTCTTCAGGCTTCTGGTGGCGCTCGATGAGCCCCTCGGCGGCGGCGTCGGCGATGATGCGGGTGAGCAGGCTCACCGAGCGGATCGCGTCGTCGTTGCCCGGGATCGGGTACTGGACCTCGTCGGGGTCGCAGTTGGTGTCGAGGATGCCGATGACGGGGATGCCGAGCTTCTTGGCCTCGTCGATCGCGAGGTGCTCCTTCTTGGTGTCGACCACCCAGAGGGCCGACGGCGTCTTCGACAGGTTGCGGATGCCGCCGAGCGACTTGTGCAGCTTGTCGAGCTCGCGCTTCTTGATGAGGAGCTCCTTCTTGGTGAAGCCGCTCGTGGTGCCCTCGAAGTCGAGCTCCTCGAGCTCCTTCATGCGCGCGAGGCGCTTGGAGACCGTCTGGAAGTTGGTGAGGAGGCCGCCGAGCCAACGCTGGTTGACGTAGGGCTGGCCGACGCGGGTCGCCTGCTCGGCGATCGACTCCTGCGCCTGCTTCTTCGTGCCGACGAAGAGGATGGTGCCGCCGTGGGCGACCGTCTCGCGGACGAAGTCGTAGGCCTTGTCGATGTAGGCGAGCGACTGCTGCAGGTCGATGATGTAGATGCCCGAGCGCTCGGTGAAGATGAAGCGCTTCATCTTCGGGTTCCAGCGGCGGGTCTGGTGCCCGAAGTGCACGCCGCTGTCGAGCAGCTGGCGAATGGTGACGACGGCCATGAGCCGTTCTCCTTCTGTTCTCAGTTGTCGCAACCGGCCGGCGGCCGGGAGCCCTGGTGCCCGGCACGGCTCCGCCGGTCTCGCTCGCGATGAGCGGGTCGGACTGAATGGAGTCGGCTGCCGAATGGGCACGCGTAGTCACCTCGACATGCGAGGCGCTCCGGATACTCTACCATCGGCACCCGTCCTCCCCAACCGAGGCAGGGGCACCGCAGTCCACAAGCCGCCGCTTCCGCCGAGGGGATGCCTCCCGCCGACGCACGATCGGTGGATGGATGATCTCGACCGTTCCGTTCCGGCCCGTCCGCGGCCTCGACGAGCCGCCTGGACCGTCGCCGCACTGTCCTGCCTCGTCGTGGGCCTGCTCGCCGCTGTGGGCGGCGCGACCTCGCCCACGGCTTCCGCGCTCGATCGCGCTCCGACCCCCGCGGGGGCGACGGGCCCGGGTCGGGGGCCGTTGCAGTGGGTCTGGCCCGCGCCGGCGCCCATCAGGGTCGTCGCACCGTTCCGTGCTCCGCCGACGCCCTACTCGGCCGGACACCGCGGCATCGACCTCGCGGTCGCACCCGGCGCGACCGTCGTCGCCGCCGCGGGCGGCACCGTCCGCTTCGCCGGCATGGTCGCGGGCCGGGGCGTCGTGTCGATCGACCACGGCGACGGCGTCATCAGCTCCATCGAGCCGATCACCGCGCTCGTGCGGGAGGGCGACCTGCTCGCCGCAGGCGATCGGATCGGTGCCGTCGACCGCGGCGGCCACTGCGAGGGCGACTGCGTGCACTTCGGCATCAGGGTCGACGGCGAGTACGTCTCGCCCTTCCTGTTCTTCGGCGGATTGCCCAGGTCGGTGCTGCTGCCGCTGTCGTGACGATCGCCTCGAAAGGCGGCTCACGCCCGCGGATGCGCGGTGCGGTAGCTCTCCTTCAGGCGCTCGGCCGACACGTGCGTGTAGATCTGGGTGGTGCCGAGGCTCGCATGGCCGAGGAACTCCTGCACGGCCCGAAGATCGGCGCCGCCGTCGAGCAGGTGGGTCGCCGCGGTGTGCCGGAAGGTGTGCGGCCCGCTCGGGCCGGTGCCGGGGATCTCCGCGAGCAGGCCGGCGACGAGGCGGTACACGCTGCGCGTGCCCAACCGAGCCCCCCGCTCGCCGACGAAGACGGCCTCGGTCGTCGGCGCACGTGACGACGCGCCGCCGTGCCGTTCGTCGGCCGCGGCGAGGATCTCGCCCCGGGCGGCATCGAGATAGCGGTCGAGCGCACGCGCTGCGGGAGCGCCGTACGGCACGACGCGCTCCTTCGACCCCTTGCCGAGCACGCGGACCGTGCGGCGCCGCCGGTCGAGATCGCCGCGATCGATGCCGACGAGCTCCGAGACTCGAAGCGCCGACGCGTACAGGAGCTCGGCGATCGCGACGTCTCGCGCCGCGATCGGATCCCCCGTCGTCACGGCGCGCGCCTCCAGGCGCGCGAGCGCGGCGGCGAGCGCATCGGCCGTGACCACCCGCGGCAGCGCACGCTGGGCGCGCGGCGCCCGAAGACGCGCGCCGGGATCGGCGGCCAGTTCGCCTCGGCGGGTGAGCCACGCCGTCAGCCCGCGCGCCGACGCCGCGCGCCGGGCGATGCTCGACCGGGCGAGACCGCGCTCGGTCGACGCCCAGAGCCAGTCGCGAAGCAGCGCGAGGTCGAGGTCGCGCGCATCGCCGACGCCGTGCGACTCCGCGAACGTCGCCAGGTCGAGGAGGTCGGCCCGGTAGGCGGCGACGGTGTGCTCCGAGTAGCCTCGCTCCGCACGGACGCCGCCGAGGTAGTCGTCGATGGCCGCGTCGAGGTTCATGATTCCGGCTTGCGTGAGAACCGGTCGAGCCGTCGGGCCGGTTCGAGGGACTCGAGCTCGGCGAGATACGCCTCGTCGAATCGAGTGACCACCGGGCCGGGTGGCAGCGGGACGACCGAGCTGGTGACCGCATCGTCGAAGAGATGGACGAGCGAGAAGGAGCGACCGCCGTCGACGCCGACGAGTTCGCGCGGCGGCGCCGAGAGGTCCATCGTGTACGCCGTCGCCCCCGCGACCGCGACCGGCACCCCTGCGAACATTCCCTGCGTCGGATAGTGCAGGTGCCCGCCGAGGATGAGCCGCACGTCGCGACCCCAGACGACCTCGGCGAGCGCGCGCTGCCCGCGGAGCTCGAGCACGTCCATGAGGACGAGCGGGGTCGGGATCGGCGCATGATGGAGCGCGAGCACCGTGCCCCGTGGTGCCGGCACCGACAGCACCCCGTCGAGCCACGCCAGCGCCGAGGCATCCAGCTCGCCGTGGTGGTAGCCCGGCACGCTCGAGTCGAGTGCGACGATGCGGAGCCCGTCGAGGTCGAACACCTGGTGCACGGGGTCGTCGCTCGCGGGCTCGTCGAGGAGCTCGGTACGGAAGGGCGCACGTTCGTCGTGGTTGCCCATCACCCAGACGAGGCGGGCACCGGCGTCGGCGGCGACCGGCTCGAGTGCCGCGCGTGCGCGGGCGTACGCGTCGGGTTCGCCGAGGTCGGCCACGTCGCCGGTCACCACGATGGCGTCGAGCGCCGGACCGAGCCTCCGCAGCTGCGTCGCAGCCTGCGCGAGCGCGCCCTCGGTGTCGGCGACTCCGCCGAGCGGCGCGCCGCCCGCGAGCAGATGGGTGTCGCTCACGTGCGCGATGACGGTTCGCGCCGCCGGATACAAGCCGAGTCGTGGGTGCACGGGTCCTCCTCGCGGCCAGCCTAGACGTGGGCGCCGACACGTCCCCGGACGACGCCGGGCGCGCCGGGGCACCCGTCCTCGACAGTGCGGGCGACCCCTCCTCGACAGCTCGGGGTGCGACGGATCCGTCGGTTCGACGGCAGTCGACGGCGGACCGCCGTCCTCGACAGTCGACGCTGGACGCGGAGGTGGTGCCGATGAACCACAACACCGAACTCGGACGACGTGGCGAACAGCTCGCCGCCGAGCATCTCGAAGGCGCCGGCATGACGGTCGTCGACCGGAACTGGCGCTGTGCGCTCGGCGAAGTCGACCTGGTGGCCCGTGCGGGTGCGACCCTCGTGTTCGTCGAGGTGAAGACACGCTCGGGGGCCGGCTACGGCCACCCGTTCGAGTCGATCACGCCGCGCAAGCTCGCGCGACTCCGACGACTCGCGGCGGCCTGGTGCGACGAGACCGGCGCGCGCGCCGACCTCATCAGGATCGACGCCGTCTCGGTCCTCGCGCCGCCCTCCGGTTCGGTGGTCATCGAGCACCTCGAGGGGGTGAGCTGATGTCGGTCGCCCGGACGCGCTCCGTCGCCCTGCTCGGCCTCACGGGATCGATCGTCGAGGTCGAAGCCGACCTCTCCTCGCAACTGCCCGCCGTCGTCATCATCGGACTGCCCGATGCCGCACTCGGCGAGGCCCGCGACCGTGTCCGTTCGGCCGCCAGCAACGCCGGGTGCCCGCTGCCGACCCGACGACTCACGGTGAACCTCTCCCCTGCCGCCCTCCCGAAGCACGGGTCGGGGTTCGACCTCGCGATCGCGCTCGCCTGCCTCGGCGCCGCGGGCGAGGTGCCGACGGCGTCGATCGACCGGGTCGTGCATCTCGGCGAGCTCGGGCTCGACGGGCGCCTCCGCCCGATCGACGGCGTCCTGCCGGCCGTGCTCGCGGCGGCGAGGGCGGGGCACGACCTCGTGATGGTGCCGACCGCCAACGCCGCCGAGGCGGCACTCGTCCCCGGGGTGCGCGTCGTCGGGGTCGCGTCGCTCCTGGAGGCGGCGATCTGGCACGGCGCCGCGTACCCTCCGCGCGAGGTGGCAGCGGTCGAGGCCCCCGCCGTCGACGACGTCGTCTGCGAGCTGCCCGGCGATCTCGCCGACGTCGCGGGCAACACGGACGCCGTCGATGCGATGCTCGTGGCCGCCGCAGGCGGACACCACCTCTCCCTCCTGGGGCCGCCCGGTGCCGGCAAGACGATGCTCGCGGCCCGGCTGCCCGGCCTGCTGCCCGATCTCGATGCCGATGCCGCGCTCGAGGTCGCGTCGATCCGATCGCTCGCCGGCCTCCGTCCCAACGGGTCGCTCTCGTTCCGTCCCCCGTTCGAGGCGCCGCACCACACCGCGACGGCGGCGGCGATCGTCGGTGGCGGCAGCCGGATGATCCGTCCGGGGGCCGCCGCCCGCGCGACCCACGGGGTGCTCTTCCTCGACGAGGCCCCGGAGTTCCCGAGGGCGGTGCTCGACGTGCTGCGGCAGCCCATCGAGTCGGGCACGATCTCGATCCATCGCGCGAACGCCGTCGCCACGTTCCCGGCGCGCTTCCAGCTCGTCCTCGCCTCCAACCCGTGCCCGTGCGGCAATGCGGGCACGAGCGACTGCACGTGCGCGCCGATCGTGCAGCGGCGCTATCTCGCTCGACTCTCGGGCCCGCTGCTCGACCGGATCGACCTCCAGCTGCGGGTGCCTCGCATCACCGTGGCGGCGATGCGCCTGGCCGGCGACGGTTCGACCGTCTCGACCGCCGAAGCACGACATCGCGTCGGCGAGGCGAGGCTGGCGGCGGCCGAACGCCTGCGCGGTACGCCGTGGCGCACCAACGCGGAGATGCCCGGTACCTGGCTGCGCGGCGCCGGCCGGCTGCATCCCGGCGGCGCAGCCACGAAGGGCATCGACCGGATGCTCGAGCTCGGTGCCATCACGATGCGCGGCTACGACCGAATCCTCAAGGTCGCGTGGACCCTCGCCGATCTCGCGGGGGCCGGATCGCCCGGAGCCGAGCACGTCGGCCGCGCGAGCTTCTTCAAGACGGGAGCAGAGGCATGAGCACCGACCCGTTCCGCCATGTCGACGCCGCCGTGTTCGACGCCGTCCGCGCACATGCCCGCACCGGCGACGAGCGCCGCGCCGATGCCGAGGCCCGGGCACTGCTCGGGTTCCTGGCCGAACCCGGCGACGGGGTGCTCGGCAGGGCGGTCGCCGCTGCCGGCGCCCGCGCCGTCGCAGGCCTCGTCGCCGGCGGGGCACCCGCTTCGGCGCTCGCCGAGGTGCTGGGCCGCGACGGCGAGACGGCGACCCTGCAGTCGGCCGTGCAGGCGCTCGGGCGGTGGCGACCGCGCCTCGACGACGAGGCCTTCGCCAGCTCGCTCGTGCAGGCGGCGCGCGTCGGGGCGCGCCTGCTCGTACCGGGCGATCCCGAGTGGCCGTGGCGCATCGACGATCTGGGCGCGGCCGCGCCGGTCTCGCTGTGGGTGCGAGGGCGCCCGGAGGCCCTCGCCGAGGGGCAGGCCACCATCTCGCTCGTGGGCGCCAGAGCGGCCACCGGCTATGGCCAGCACGTCACCGCCGAGGCCTCGGCCGGGCTCGTGGACCGCGGGTTCGCGATCGTCTCGGGCGGCGCATACGGCATCGACGGCACGGCGCACCGGGCCGCGCTCGCGAGCGACGGGACGACGGTCGCGTTCCTCGCCGGCGGGATCGACCGCTACTACCCCAGCGGTCACGAGGCACTGCTCTCACGCATCGCCGAGACGGGCGCCGTCTATTCGGAGGTCGCGTGCGGCACCGCGCCGTCGAAGTGGCGGTTCCTCATGCGCAACCGACTCATCGCCGCGGCCGGCGATGCGACCGTCGTGCTCGAGGCCGGACTGCGGTCGGGCTCGCTCAACACCGCCACGCACGCCACCGAGCTCGGCCGACCGCTCGGGGCGGTGCCCGGGCCCGTCACGAGTCCTGCGTCAGCAGGCCGCCATCGGCTCTTCCGCGAACGCGACGCGATCTGCGTCGTCGACGCGGCCCAGATGGCCGAACTCGCCTCGGGCCTCGGCGCCGCCATCGGCGGGGCTTCCCCGTCGGGCGGCCGAGTCTCGACGTCCGCACCCGTCGAGCCGAGCCACGACGGGCTCCGCGTGCTCGATGCGCTCAGCACGCGTGCGGCCCGCGGAGTCGACGACTTGGCCCGCCGAAGCGGTATGTCGCCGGGACATGTCATGTCCACGCTCGCCGAACTCGAGGTCGAGGGGCACGCCCGGCGCGACACCGGAGGGCTCTGGACGCGACGGATCCGACGACGATGAGCCGTGAGTCAGAGGCCCCGCCCTCTCGGAGCGGTGCCGGGGAGCGGGCCCCCGCGGGCTCACTCGTCGAGCGCGAGCTCCTTCGGAAGCTCGAACTCGCGGGTGGCGAGCTCCTCGACGTTGACGTCCTTGAAGGTGAGCACGCGCACGCTCTTCACGAAACGGTCGGCTCGGTAGACGTCCCACACCCAGACGTCCTTCATCGTGAGCTCGAAGTAGAAGTCGTGCTCGGTGTCGCGTCGAACGAGTTCGACCTCGTTCGCGAGGTAGAACCGTCGCTCGGTCTCGACCACGTACTTGAACTGCGCGACGATGTCGCGATACTCGCGGTACAGGGCCAGCTCGACCTCGCGGTCGTAGTCTTCGAACTCGTCTTCATCCATCGCGAATCATCCTACGCCGAGGTCGAACAACGCCGGCGCCTCGCGCTCGCGCTCGTGCAGCCAGGTCCGGCGGTGCAGGTCGCTCGGACCGTGCTCGTCGATCGCGGCGAAGTGCGCGCGGCTCGAGTAGCCCTTGTTCTCGTCCCACGAGTACAACGGGGTCTCGGTGTGGGCCAGGCGCATGCCGCCGTCGCGGTGCACCTTCGCGATGACCGAAGCCGCAGCGACCGACGCGCAGTCGCGGTCGGCCTTGATGCGCGTGCGCACGCGGGCGCGGTACTCGATCGCCGGGCTCAGCCAGTCGTGGTTGCCGTCGAGGATGAGCGGCGCCCCGCGGAGCTCGGGGGCGAGTTCTGCCGGCAGCGAGGCGAGTGCCCTGGCCCCCGCCAGACCCAGGCAGGCCATGATGCCGAGCGCGTCGATCTCGTTCGCCGACGCCTCGCCGACCGCAGCCGCCATGACCCATGCGGCAGCTCGGGGCGCCATCGCCTCGCGGCGGGGCTCGGTCATGAGCTTCGAGTCGCGCAGCCCCGTCGGCATGCGCCTGACCGTCCGGTCGATGACGACCAGTCCGACCGTGACCGGGCCGGCGAGCGCACCCCGGCCCACCTCGTCGCAGGCGAGCACGAACGGGGCCCCCTCGTCGAACAGCTCGCGCTCGAGCTTGAGGTTCGGGATCGCCTGCTTCGGCATCAGCCCGTACCCTCGTCGACGCCCTCGAACACGTCGGGGTAGTTGTCGAGCCACGACCAGTGCGAGAGCGGCCAGCTGACGACGAACGCGCGACCGACGACGTTCTCGATCGGGACGAAGCCCTTGAGCGGGGTGTCGGCGTTGTAGCGCGAGTCCTTCGAGTTGTTGCGGTTGTCGCCCATGACCCAGAGCGAGTCGTCGGGGACGACCTCGTCGAAGTCCACCTCCGAGGCCTTCGTGTCGCCCGGCGGCAGGAAGATGTACGGCTCGTCGAGCGGCACCCCGTTGACGCTCATCTGGCCGAGCGCGTTGCAGCACTCGACGTGATCGCCCGGCAGCCCGATGACGCGCTTCACGAGGTGGTCGTTCGAGTCGGGCGCACTCAGCCCGACGAACGCGAGGAACCAGTCGACGGCCGCGACGAGCGGCGGCTGGTTCGGCTCGGGCACCGACGTCAGCCAGCCCCCCGGATCCTTGAAGACGACCACGTCGCCGCGCGAGATCGGCGTGAGCTCCGGCACCAGCTGGTTCACGATGATGCGGTCGTCTTTCACGAGCGTCTCCTCCATCGACTGCGATGGGATGAAGAACGATCGGATGAGGAACGTCTTGATGAGGAACGAAACGAGCACCGCCACCACGAAGATGACGAGCAGGTCCCTCAGGAAGAGGAGGAAGCTGCGCTGCCGTCGTGCCGTTGCCGTACCCGCGCGATCTGCGCGCGTGGTGGTGTCTTCTTCTGTCATTTAACCGCCCGAGCTCCCCACCAGTCTATGGTGGGGAGCTCGGTCGGAAGTTCGCGGCAGGCCGCGATTCACGCGCGCCGGATCAGGCGTCGCGCTTCTCCTTGATCTTCGCCTTCTTGCCGCGCAGCTTGCGCAGGTAGTAGAGCTTCGCGCGACGCACGTCACCGCGGGTCACGACCTCGATGTGGTCGATGACCGGGGAGTGCACCGGGAACTTGCGCTCGACGCCGACCTGGAAGCTGACCTTGCGGACCGTGAAGGTCTCGCGCACGCCTTCGCCCGAGCGGCCGATGACGACGCCCTGGAAGACCTGGATGCGCGAGCGCGTGCCTTCGATGATGTTCACGTGCACCTTGACGGTGTCACCCGCCCGGAACTCCGGGATGTCGGAACGCAGGCTCGCCGCGTCGACATGGTCGAGGATGTGCATGATGATTCGCTCTCTGCGCCCGCCACCGGTCGAACGCGGATCTTGATGGGAAAGTGTCTGGTGCCGCCTCGCACGGTGACCGTGCGTCGCATGCTCCCCGGAGGCAGAGTCGTCGGCAGGATCGCTCCTGCAGCGGCACAATCCTCTATTGTGCCATGCCGACGGCCCGACAGCCAAAGCGACGAGACGGATGCCTCGACCGCGCCGCGACGGTGATCAGTCGCGCACCTCGTGGACGATGATGACATCGCCGTCGTCGTCGCCCCGCCCCGAGCCGGTCGACGGGAACGGCGGACGCCGCGCCGAGGCATCCCCCGCCGGTGCGCCGCCGCGCTGCTCGGCCGCGAGCCGCTCGAACTCGGCCATCGACGCGTTCATGCGCCTCGCGCCGTCGCGCACGAGCTCCCACAGGACCACCCAGAACGCGGCGATCGCACCGACCACCGCGAGGAGGCCGAACACGCCGCTGGAGGCGAGGTAGAACCCGGTGCCGATGATGGCGGCGTGCCAGGCGCCGAGCACGCCGACGTCGGTCCACGAGACCGCCCGCTCGCGGCGGACCGTCGGCCTCGCGTTCACGAGCAGGGCGACCACCCCGAGCGTGAGGAACGCGATCGGCACGACGATGACGAGCCCGAGCGTGCCCCAGCCGCCCGAGCCGAAGATCGCCCAGCCCACGAGCAACCACACCGGCAGCGCGACGATCGCGATGAACTGCCAGCGGTAGAAGAGGCGCCGGATGAGCATGTGCCAAGGCTAATCCCGACCGCCTGCGAGCGCGCCGGGTGTTCACTCAGGGCGGAGCCGACAGAATGGACTCGGAGAGGATGACCGTGATCGAACTGAGGACCCCCGCCGAGATCGAGGAGATGCGGCCCGCCGGCCGCTTCGTCGCGAGCGTCATCGAGGCGACGTCGAAGGCCGCGGCCGTCGGCGTCAACCTGCTCGAGCTCGACGCGCTCGCGCACGAGATGATCCGCAAGGCCGGAGCGGAGAGCTGCTACATCGACTACCACCCGTCGTTCGGCGCGAGTCCGTTCGGCAAGGTCATCTGCACCTCGGTGAACGACGCGGTGCTGCACGGGCTCCCCCGCGACTACAAGCTGCGCGACGGCGACCTGCTGAGCCTCGACTTCGCCGCCTCGGTGAACGGCTGGGTCGCCGACTCGGCGCGATCGATCGTCGTCGGCACCCCTCGCGACGAGGATCTGCGGCTCATCGACTCGACGGAGCGCGCGCTCGCCGCCGGCATCGCCGCCGCGCGTCCCGGCAACCGCATCGGCGACATCTCCCGGGCGATCGGCGACGTCGCGAAGGCGTCGGGCTACCGCGTCAACACCGACTTCGGGGGGCACGGCGTCGGCCGCACCATGCACGGCGACCCGCACATCCCGAACAGCGGGCGCCCGGGTCGCGGGCTTCCCCTCAAGCCCGGCCTCGTGATCGCGATCGAGCCGTGGTGGCTCGAGACGACCGACGAGATCTTCACCGATCCCGACGGCTGGACGCTCCGCAGTGCCGACGGCTCGCGCGGCGCGCACTCGGAGCACACGATCGCCGTCACCGACGGCGACCCGATCGTGCTCACGCAGCGCGGCTGAACCGACGGCGTACAGGTTCACACGTCGAGCTCGACCTCGATCATGCCTCCGACGATCCGGGTGCGGTAGGTGCGAAGCGCGAGCGAGCCGTCGGTGAAGCACTCCCCCGTGCCGAGGTCGTAGACCTCCTTGTGCAGCGGCGAGGCGATCGTCGGGCGCTCGCCCCGCGACCCCACGATGCCGCGCGCCATCACGGGTGCGCCCGTGTGCGGATCGTGGTGGTCGACGGCGTAGACCTCGCGATCGTCGAGCAGGACCAGGGCGATCTGGCGAGACCCGTGCAGTGCGACCTCGCCCCAGCCCGGCTCGAGGTCGTCGACGCCGCAGGTCCGCACCCAGGCGACCCTCGACTCGATCGTCGTCGACATGGCGGCTCCTCTCCTCGGCGGCGCTCGGGGCGCCGGCGCGTGCGTCCGACGCTAGCGGCCGCCTGTTTCGACGATCCTCCCGTCGCCGTTACACCCGCATGACGTCCGCCTCACACCCGGCGACCGGGCGCGTGCGGCGCCGGTGCGCCGAGGTTACCCCGCCGTAACAGCCCCGAAACCGCCCCCACCTACGCTCGCCTCATCCGAGCCCGGGGAGGCAGCATGACCGAGAACAGCCGTGCCGCGGTGCGCGACGTCGTCATCGTCGGCGGCGGGCCCGCGGCCCATCGCCTCGCCGACAGCCTGCACGCCCGCGACGCCGACCACGCGCTGCGCGTCACCGTCGTCGGCGAAGAACGCCATGCGCCGTACGACCGGGTCGCGCTCAGCACCCGGCTCGCGGATGCCGCGACGGACCTCACCCTCGAACCGAGCGCGATGTGGGATGACGGCCGCGTCGAGCTCGTCGTGGGCGACCGGGTCGTCGACGTCGACGCCTCGGCGCGCACCGCGACGACCTCGAGCGGCCTGGTCCTGCCGTGGGACGAGCTCGTGCTCGCGACGGGTTCGAGCGCACCGGTTCCCGACCTCCCCGGGGCCGAGCACGCCCGCGTGTACCGCACGATCGACGACGTCGACGCGCTCGTCGCCGAGACCGCGGCGATCGCCCGGGAGCGAGGCAGGCCCGCCCAGGTCGTCGTCGCAGGCGGCGGGCTGCTCGGCCTCGAGGCCGCGGGCGGGCTCGCCGGGCTCGGCGCGCACACGGCCGTCGTGCACTCGGGCGGCTGGCTCATGTCGGCCCAGCTCGACGAGGGCGCGGGACGCGCACTCGGCCGCATCATGGCGGGCCAGGGCATCGGCCTGCACCTCGGCACCCGCCCGGCGGCGGTCGTCGTCGAGCACGGTTCGGTGGTCGGCGTCGAGCTCGCGAACGGGCGTCGCATCGACTGCGACGTGATCGTCTTCGCGATCGGCATCACCCCGCGCGACGAGCTCGCCCGCGACCTCGGCCTCGAGCTCGGCCCGCGCGGCGGCGTCGCCGTCGACACCTCGTGCGCGACGTCCCTGCCGAACGTCTGGGCCATCGGCGAGGTGGCGAGCTTCGACGGGCGGTGCACGGGTCTCGTCGCCCCGGCGAACGCCATGGCGGAGGTCGTCGCCGACCGGCTGCTCGGCGGGACCGCGGAGTTCACGACGGTCGACGACGCGACCAAGCTCAAGCTCTCGGGCGTCGACGTCGCGAGCTTCGGCGACGCCCTCGCGCGAACCGAGCACGCACTCGAGATCGTCTACGCCGACCCCGCTCGCGGGCTGTACCAGAAGCTCGTCATGACCGACGACGCGAAGACGCTGCTCGGCGGCGTGTTCGTCGGCGACGCGGCTCCGTACTCCTCGCTCCGGCCGCTGCTCGGCACGGAGCTCTCGGCCGAACCCGCGGCCTACCTGTCGGCAGCCGGCGTCGAGCCGCCCGCCGGCGACGAGCTGCCGGACGGCGCGCTCGTCTGCGCCTGCAACAACGTCGCCGCGGGCACGATCCGCGGCGCGGTCGCCGGCGACGATCACGTGCCGGGCTGCACCGACCTCGGCGAGCTCAAGGCGTGCACCCGGGCCGGCACGCAGTGCGGCTCCTGCGTGCCGCTCGTGAAGAAGCTGCTCGAGTCGGAGCTCGTGAAGTCGGGCGTGACCCCGTCGCGCGCGCTGTGCGAGCACTTCGACCTGAGCCGGCAGGAGCTCTTCGAGTCGATCCGAGTGCTCGGGCTCACGTCGTTCGACGAGATCGTCGAGCGGCTCGGCACCGGCCGGGGGTGCGACGTCTGCAAACCGGTGATCGCGTCGATCCTCGCCACCCAGCACGGCTCGTACATCCTCGACGGCGGCCGCGGAGCACTGCAGGACACCAACGACCGGGCGATGGCGAACATGCAGAAGGACGGCACCTACTCGGTCGTCCCCCGCATCCCCGCCGGCGAGGTCACTCCTGAGAAGCTCGCGGTCATCGCCGAGGTGGCGATGGAGTTCGGCCTGTACACGAAGATCACCGGCGGCCAGCGCATCGACCTGTTCGGCGCACGGCTCGACCAGCTGCCCGACATCTGGCGCCGGCTCGTCGACGCCGGCTTCGAGTCGGGGCAGGCGTACGGCAAGGCACTGCGCAACGTGAAGAGCTGCGTCGGCTCGACCTGGTGCCGCTACGGCGTGCAGGATTCGGTGGCCATGGCGGTCCGCCTCGAACTGCGCTACCGCGGTCTCCGCTCCCCGCACAAGCTCAAGTTCGGCGTCTCGGGGTGCGCCCGCGAGTGCGCGGAGGCGCGCGGCAAGGACGTCGGCGTGATCGCGACCGACGCGGGCTGGAACCTCTACGTCGGCGGCAACGGCGGCTTCCAGCCGGCGCACGCGCAGCTGCTCGCGAGCGACCTCGACGACGAGACGCTCATCCGGTACATCGACCGGTACCTGATGTACTACATCCGCACCGCCGACCGCCTGCAGCGGACCGCCCGCTGGATGGAGGACCTCGAGGGCGGGATCGGCCACGTGCGCGAGGTCGTCGTCGACGACTCGCTCGGCCTCGCAGCAGAACTGGAAGCCGCGGTCGGCGCGCACGTCGAGCACTACGAGGACGAGTGGGCGGCGACCCTCGCCGACCCCGAGCGGCTCCGGCGCTTCCGCTCGTTCGTCAACGCCCCCGGCACCCCCGACCCGTCTATCGCCCGGGTACCGGAACGGGACCAGTTCCGCCCGGCGACCCCCGAGGAGCGCGCCGACGGGCGGGCGGTGCTCGTCTCGGGGGCGCGCATCCCCGTGCGGGAGGGCGCACGATGACCGGCCGGGTGACGCTCGTCGGCGGGGGCCCGGGCGCCGTCGACCTGCTGACGCTGCGCGCCGCGCGTGCGCTCGCCGACGCCGATGTCGTGCTCTACGACCGGCTGGCTCCGCACGACGAGCTCGCAGCTCTCGCGCCGGGGGCGCTGCTCGTCGATGTCGGGAAGCGCCCGGGCCACCACGCCGTGCCTCAGCACGAGATCGAGGCGATGCTCGTCGGCCACGCGGCATCCGGCGCCCACGTCGTCCGACTGAAGGGCGGCGATCCCTACGTGCTCGGCCGCGGCGGCGAGGAGGTGCTCGCCTGCCATGCCGCGGGCATCCCCGTCGACGTGGTGCCCGGCGTCACGAGTGCGATCTCGGTGCCGGCGGCCGCCGGCATCCCGCTCACGCACCGCGGGGTGAGCCACGCATTCACCGTCGTGTCGGGTCACGCCCCGCTCGCCGACGACGAGCTGCGCCACCTCGCAGGGCTCGGCGGCACGATCGTCGTCCTCATGGGCATCGGCACGCTGCCGTCGCTCGCGGCCGGCCTCGCGAGGCACGGACTCCCGGCACGGCATCCCGTCGCCGTCGTGGAACGCGGCTGCACCCCGGCGCAGCGGACGACGCTCGGCACGCTCGGCGACATCGTGCAGGCGGCGGCACGGGCCCGGGTCGCCTCACCCGCCGTCGTGGTCGTCGGCGAGGTCGTGCGCCTCGCGCACGACGGCGACGCGAGCGCCGCCGAGCTCATGGAGCGCGCCGCCCGCTGGTCGGTGGTCGCATGACGGATGCCTCGGACTGCGCGCCGGGCTTCCGGCCCGACCAGCTCGCCGGATTCCGGATCGGCGTGACGAGCGACCGCCGCGCGGGCGACCTGATCGACGCCCTCGCACGACGGGGCGCCCAGGTGCTGCACGCACCGACGCTGCGCATGGCGAACGCGGTCTCCGACGATCCCGTGATCGCCGACACCAGGGCGATCATCGCCGCACGCCCCGACGTGCTGCTCGCCACGACCGCGTACGGGGTGCGGCGCTGGTTCGAGGTCGCCGATGCCGCTGGGCTCGGCGAGGACCTCGTCGAGGCGCTCTCCGCGACCGACATCCTCGTGCGCGGGCCGAAGGCGCGCGGCGGCATCCGCGCCGCGGGCCTCGGCGACGTGGGGATGAGCGCCGAGGAGACGACCGAGTCGCTCGTCGACGAGGTGCTCGAACGCTATCCGCCGGGTCTCACCGTCGCGGTGCAGCTGCACGGCTTCCTGCAGCCGTTCCAGCTCGAACGGCTGCACGAGGCGCACGCCCGCGTGCTCACGGTCGAGCCGTACCGCTGGGTGGAGACCGACGCCGACGACGACCGCGTCGACCGGCTCATCGACGCGGCCTGCTCGGGCGGGCTCGACTGCATCACCTTCACGAGCGCGCCGGCGGTGCACGCGCTCTTCGGCGCCGCTGAGGCGCGCGGGCGGTACGACGAGCTCGTCGACGCGATGTGCGGTCCCGTCGTCGCCGCGGCCGTCGGTCCCGTGACCGCCGCCCCGCTCGAGGATGCCGGCATCACCCCGATCACGCCGGAGCGCTACCGGATGGGCGCACTCATCCGCCTCGTGTGCGAGCACCTCGAGCAGTCGCGCGTCATCCGCCTCGACACCCGGCACGGGCCGCTCGAGCTCCGCGGCTCGATGCTCGACATCCACGATCGACGAGTGCCGCTCGCCCCCGTCGCGCTCGCGCTGCTGCGCGCGCTCGTCCTCGCCCACGGCGCGGTCGTCGCACGCGACCGCCTGGCATCCGGCCTGCCCGGCACGACCGACCCGCACGCGCTCGAGGTCGCGCTCAGCCGCCTGCGCCGCACCATCGGCGTTCCCGGACTCATCACGACCGTCGTCAAGCGCGGCTACCGGATCGACGTCTGATGACCGCCCTCACACGTCGCCGCCGCGCGGGTGAGCAGGTGGAGACGCAGCGTTCACGACCGCAGCGACCGGTCGAAACACCCGCTCACTAGCGTCGACGTCACGAACCCCGACCGCGACCGCAACGGAGGCCCCGATGACCGACACCGTGAGCACCGAACCGCACTCGACCCAGAGCCCGACCGCTGCGCAGCCCGCACCGGACCTCGTCACCCGGCCCGGCCGGTGGATCGACGGCTGGGACCCCGAGGATGCGGTGCAGTGGGCGTCGCAGGGGCGCAGCATCGCCCGCCGCAACCTGCGCTGGTCGATCTTCGCCGAGTTCCTCGGCTTCGTGGTGTGGCAGCTCTGGTCGATCGTCGCGGTCGCGCTGCCGGATGCGGGGTTCGTGCTCTCGACGAGCGAGGTGTTCTGGCTCATCTCGATTCCGAGCCTCGTCGGCGCGACCCTGCGCATCCCCTACTCGTTCCTCGTGCCGAGGTTCGGCGGACGCAACTGGACGATCGTCTCGGCCGGGCTGCTCCTCGTGCCGACGATCGCGCTCGCCGTCTGCGTCGTGAACCCGGCGACGCCGTTCCCCGTGCTCCTCGCCGCCGCGGCGCTCGCCGGGTTCGGCGGCGGCAACTTCGCGAGCTCCATGGCGAACATCACGTACTTCTACCCGCAGCGCGAGAAGGGCTGGGCGCTCGGCCTCAACGCCGCGGGCGGCAACCTCGGCGCCGCGGTCGCGCAGTTCGCCGTGCCCGTCATCATCACGATCGGCGCCGGCGCGACCCTGCAACTGCCGCTCGCCGGCTGGATCTGGGTGCCGCTCATCGTCGTGGCGATGATCGGCGCCTGGCGCCGCATGGACAACCTCTCGAACGCGAAGGCCGACCTCGCCGGCTCGGCGGCCGCCCTCAAGGAGCCGCACCTCTGGTTGCTCTCTTCGCTCTACATCGGCACGTTCGGTTCGTTCATCGGCTTCGCGAGCGTGTTCCCGAAGCTCATCGCGGACCAGTTCCCCGCGTTCTCGACCTTCGCGGTCGGCGGCGCGTCGGTCTCCCTCGCCTTCCTCGGGGCGCTCGTGGGGTCGCTCGCCCGTCCCTTCGGCGGCCGGCTCGCCGACCGGTTCGGCGGGGCCCGCATCACGATGTGCGCCTTCGCGGCCATGGGTGCCATCACCCTCGTCGTCGTCGCGGTCGTGCCCGCGGCCGGCTTCTGGTCGTTCCTCGGGCTGTTCCTCCTGCTGTTCGCCGCGGCCGGCATCGGCAACGGCTCGACGTATCGCATGGTGCCGGTCGTCTTCGCGCTCCGCGCCTCCGGCGACGACGCCGCCCGTCGCCGGAAGGCGGCGGCGGCGCTCGGCCTCATCTCGGCGATCGGCGCGTACGGCGGCTTCCTCATCCCGCAGGCCCTGAACCTCTCGTTCCAGACGACGGGCGGCTACTCGGCGGCGTTCCTCGGATTCGTCGCCGCCTACGCCGGGCTCCTCCTCCTGACCGCCCTCGTCTACGTGCGTCCGCTTCGTTCGCACCGGGTGTGAGGAACCCGCGATGCCGACAGCCGCCGCCGACACCCACTGCCCGTACTGCGCGCTGCAGTGCGCCATGACCCTCACCGCGGCGGATGCCTCGCGGTCGGCCGCGCCCCCGACGACCGAGCCGATCGCGCCGGTCATCGTCGCCGGCCGCGAATTCCCGACGAACCGCGGTGGCCTGTGCAAGAAGGGCTGGACCTCGCCCGAGCTGCTCCGCTCGCCCTCGCGACTGCTCGCCCCGCTCGTGCGCGGCGCCGACGGCGGGCTCCACGAGGCGAGCTGGGAGGAGGCACTCGATCTCGTCGCGACACGGCTCCGAGGCATCCGCGATCGGTACGGGGCCGACGCCGTGGGCGTCTTCGGCGGCGGCGGGCTGACGAACGAGAAGGCGTACCAGCTCGGCAAGTTCGCGAGGCTCGCGCTCGGCACGAGCCGCATCGACTACAACGGCCGGTACTGCATGTCGTCGGCCGCCGCAGCGGGCAACCGCGCATTCGGCGTCGACCGCGGCCTGCCGTTCCCGCTCGAGGACCTCGACGCGGCCGACACCGTGCTGCTGCTCGGCACGAACGTCGCCGCGACGATGCCGCCGTTCATCGGACACCTGGCGGGTGCGCAGGCCGCCGGCGGGCTCGTCGTGGTCGATCCCCGGCGCACCGCGACCGCGCGGCTGACCGATGACGGCCGCGGGGCGCACCTGCAGCCGGCTCCGGGCACCGACCTCGTGCTGCTGCTCGGACTCGCGCACATCGTGATCGCCGAGGGGCTCGCCGACACCCGCTACCTCGAGCGCCGGACCGCGGGGTACGACGCCGTGCGCCGCAGCGTCGCGAGCTGGTGGCCCGCGCGCGTGCAATCGGTCACGGGGGTTCCCACCGCGATGCTGCGCGATCTCGCCCGCCGGCTCGCCGCGGGCGGTCGCACGTTCATCCTCACCGGGCGAGGCGTCGAACAGCACGTCGACGGCACCGACACCGCGACCGCCGCGATCAACCTCGCCCTGCTGCTCGGGCTGCCGGGACGACCGGGCAGCGGCTACGGCACGCTCACCGGGCAGGGCAACGGCCAGGGCGGCCGCGAGCACGGCCAGAAGTGCGACCAGCTGCCCGGCTATCGCAAGATCACCGACCCTGCGGCGCGCGAGCACGTCGCCCGGGTGTGGGGCGTCGAGCCCGACGAGATCCCGGGCCCGGGCGTGCCGGCGGTCGAGCTGCTGCAGTCGCTCGGGCGGGCCGGCGGCGTCCGGGCCCTGCTCGTGCACGGCTCGAACCCCGTCGTCTCTTCGCCGAACGCCGCAGCCGTGCGCGACGGGCTCGCGGCGCTCGACCTCCTCGTCGTGTGCGACTTCGTCCCGTCCGAGACGGCCGCGCTCGCCGACGTCGTACTGCCCGTGCTGCAGTGGGCCGAGGAGGAGGGCACGATGACCTCGCTCGAGGGCAGGGTGCTCCGCCGGAGGCGCGCCCTCGACCCGCCCCAGGGCGTGCGCGACGAGCTCTGGGTGCTTGCGGAGCTCGCCCGCCTGCTGGGCCGCCGCACCGGCTTCGCCACGGAGCCCGAGACCGTCTTCGACGAACTGCGGCGCGCATCCGAGGGCGGCATCGCCGACTACTCGGGCATCGACTACGCGAGCCTCGACCGGGGCGAGCCGGCGTACTGGCCCTACCCGCGCGGCGGCACATCGACACCGCGCCTGTTCACCGAGCGCTTCGCGCACCCCGACGGCCTCGCCCGCCTCGTCGCGGTCGCCCCCCGCGCGGGCGCCCGGCCGGCGCCGGCACCCGACGAGCTCACGCTCGTCACGGGTCGGCTGCTCGAGCACTACCAGAGCGGTGCGCAGACGCGCCGGGTTCCCGAGCTGCTCACCGCGCAGCCCGTCCTCGTCGCGTCGCTGCACCCGGCCACCGCCCTGCGGCTCGGCGTCGCCGACGGCGAGATCGTCGCCATCGAGAACTCCCGCGGCCGCGTCCGATGCCGCGCCGCGATCACCACCGACGTCCGCGTCGAGTGCGTGTTCCTGCCGTTCCACTTCGGCGACGACCAGGCCGCGAACCTGCTCACCTCCGACGCCGTCGACCCGATCTCCGCGATGCCGGAATTCAAGACCAATCACGTGCGGGTCACCCGCGTCGCACCGCGCGTCGGCGCGACGACCGCGCGGGACGATCGCCTCGAAGAGCACGGAGCCGTCGCATGAGCCCACCTCACCGCATCGTCCTCATCGGATACGGCCCGGTCGGCGCCCGCTTCGTCGACGAACTGCTCCCCGCCGTCGCCGAGGGCGTGCTCGAGCTCACGGTCATCGGCGGCGAAGACGTCGAGGCGTACAACCGGGTGCTGGTCGCCGAGTACGCCGTCGGCGCCACCGAGCTCGGTGCGATGACCATCGGCGACCGCGACGCCGCCGAAGCCGCCGGCGCCCGCGTGCTGCTCGGGGTCTCCGCACGCGCGATCCACCGCGACGCGAGGACGGTCGAGCTCTCGACGGGCGAGTTCGTGCCGTACGACCGGCTCGTGCTGGCGACGGGCGCCCGGGCCAACGTGCCGACGCTCGACGGCGTCGACCGGCCGCGACGCGACCTCACGTCGCTCGAGCGGCACGGCGCCGCGCTCGTCGGTCGTGACGGCGACCTGCCGGCCGGCGTCACGACGCTCCGCGACCTCGACGACGCCGAACGGGTGCTCGCCACGGTACGTGAGCGCAAGCGGATCATCGTGCTCGGCGCCGGCGTGCTCGGACTCGAGCTCGCGCTCGCGGCCGCGCACGCCGGAGCCGAGGTCTGCGTCGTGCACCACGGTCAGCACCCGATGCCGCGCAACCTCGATCGCGGAGGCGGACTCGTGCTCCGGGCAGCTCTCCGCCGAAGCGGGATCGCGGTCGTCGCGAACTCCCGCGCCGAGGCGATCGGATTCCGCGGAGCGGACGACGAGCGCCGATTCGACCGGCTGATCACCGCCGACGGCAAGGAGCTCCGCGGCGACCTCCTCGTGCTCTCGTGCGGTGTGAGCCCGCGCAACGAGCTCGCGACGCTCGCCGGCCTGCGCACCGCGGTCGGCATCGTCGTGCACCCGTCACTGCAGACGTGGACCGACCCGGCGATCCACGCGATCGGCGACTGCGCGCAGATCGCCGACTCGGCCGGGCACGGCTCCGACCGGATCGTCCCGGGCGCCCCCGCCGGCCTCATCGGCCCGGGATGGCGCCAGGCGGCCTGGCTCGCCGGTCGCTTCGTCGCGGCGGCGCGCTCGGCCCGATCGTCCGATCTGGCGCCGCTCGGGGCCGTCCCGGCCGCGCCGGGGTCGCCGCCCATCGCCGCCGACGAGGCGCTCGCGCCGGAACGCGAACCCATCGTCATGCTGAAGGCCGAGCACCTCGACGTGGTCGCCGTGGGCGACGTGTCGGCCGACCCGTGGGACGACGACCGCGAACGCCCGCGTCGGCGGGTGGCCCAGTGGGCCGACCCGGAGCACGACCGATACGTCAAAATGGTCACCGAGGACGGCGTGCTCACGGCCTTCGCGAGCGTCGGGATGCCGCGCACCGCCGCCGAGCTCACGCTGCTGTTCGAACGACGGGCCGAGCTGCCCGCCGACCGCTCGCTGCTGCTGCGCCTCGACGGCCCCGACGACGACCCGAGCACCGGTTCGGCTGGGCTCGCCCCCGCCGCGACGGTGTGCTGGTGCAACGGGGTCACGGCCGGGCGCATCGCCGAGTCGGCGGCCTGCGGCAACGCCACCGTCGATGCGATCGGGCGCGACACCCGTGCCGGCACGGGCTGCGGTGGTTGTCGCGGCCGGATCGCGGAGCTGCTCGCCCGCGCGTTCGAGGCCGACGACGCACCGAGCCGGGCCGGCTGACGGCGGACCGTGCGGTCACCGGTGCGAGCGGCCCGGCCCACGCGCACCGTCGGCCCGAGCAGGTGCGGCGGAGCGCTGCCCGAGTCAGGCCCCGGGTAGGGTGTCGGGCCGGGTCTCGTCGAAGCGGGCGAGCACCAGGTCGACGAGCTCGGCCGGCGCCGACGCGTCGGGTGTGAGCAGCGCATCGGCGACGACGTCCGCGCCGGAGGTCAGGATCGCGTCGTAGAACTGCCCGGGCGCGAGCAGGTAGGGCCCGACGACCACGCGCCGGCCGCGGTGCAGCTCGCGGATCATCTCGATCGCGTCGCGCAGCCGCGGCAGCCCCGCGGCGATGAAACCGACCGTGACGGGCCGACCGAGTCGCAGCCCGAGCCGGCGGGCGGTCTCGAAGCACTCGCGCACCGCCCGCGGGTCGTTCGAGCCGGCGGCGGCGAGCACGACGACGTCGTCGTCGTCGAGCCCGGTCCGGTCGAGTCGCCTCGCGAGCACGTCGACGATGCGATCGTCGGGACCGAGCCCGGCGGCCAGCCCGGCGTGCGATCGCGAGTGGGCGATGCCGAGCTCGAGCCCCGTTCGCACGTGGAATCCGGCTGAGAGGACGAGCGGCACGATGACCGCGCCCTCATCGCGGTCGGCGACGAGCTCGATCGGCTCTCGAGCGCGGGCGTCGATGAAGGCGATCGACACGTCGAGTGCCGGGCGCGACGAGGCCACGGCGTCGACGAGCCGGATGATGGCCGCTCGGTTCGCCGACGTCGGCCGGCCGTGCGTCACCGCGACCAGTCGCAGGCTGCGGGTCGATGCCCGCATCGCGGGCGAACCCGCACTCGTGACGGCCATGTTCGAACCCCGCCTCCCGCGGGGATCAGGGCACCCGCGGCTTCGACGGTAGGAAGGCGGTGTTACGCGGACGCGTTCCGGGTGTTTCGAACGGGTGAAGAACGGCTCACGCGTCGCCGTCGGCGCCATCGCCTCCGGCGAGCAGCTCGGGTCGGACCCGGCGGGTGCGCTCGAGCTGCTGCTCGTGACGCCAGGCGGCGACCGCGCCGTGGTTGCCCGATCGCAGCACCGGCGGCACCTCGAGTCCTCGCCACTCGGCGGGCTTGGTGTAGCTCGGGTACTCGAGGAGCCCGTTCTCGTGCGACTCCTCGACGAGCGACTCGGGGTTGCCGACGACGCCGGGCACGAGACGGCCCGCCGCCTCGATCATCGCCATCACCGCGACCTCGCCGCCGTTGAGCACGTAGTCGCCGAGCGAGATGAGCCGCACCCGCATGCGCGTCGAATAGTGGTCGACGACGCGTTGGTCGATGCCCTCGTACCGCCCGCACGCGAAGACGACGTGCGGCTCGGCCGCGAGCTCGCGAGCGAGCTGCTGCGTGAACGGCTCGCCCGCAGGCGACGGCACGACGAGCAGCGCATCGGACTCGCCCTCGCCGACGATCGCGTCGAGTGCCTCGCCCCACGGCTCGGGCTTCATGACCATGCCCGCGCCGCCGCCGTACGGCGTGTCGTCGACGGTGCGGTGCCGGTCGTGCGTGTGGTCTCGCAGGTCGTGCGCGGTGATCTCGAGCAGGCCCGACTCCCGCGCACGACCGAGCAGCGAGAGATCGAGCACCGAGAAGAACTCGGGGAAGATCGTGACGATGTCGACGCGCACGGACCCGCTCCTACGCGCGGGGCTCGTCGCCGGCGGCGGGCTCGTCGCCGGGCAGCCCGGCGCCGGCGTCGGCCGACTCGTCGGCCGAGGCATCCTGCTGCCCCGTCTCGGGGATCTCCTCGAAGAGCCCGGCCGGCGGGGTCACCGTGAGCGTGCCGGCTTCGAGGTCGACCTCGGGCACGATCGCGGAGACGAACGGCACCATGACCTCGCCGCCCGCGGTCTTGACGATGAGCAGGTCCTGCGCGGGGAGGTGGTCGACATGGACGACCTCGCCGATGCGCTCGCCGTCGCGGACGACCGCGAGCCCGACGAGCTGGTGGTCGTACCACGCGTCGGGCTCGGCCGCCTCGTCGTCGGCGTGCTCGACCCAGAGGATCGCCTTGATGAGGGTCTCGGCCGCGGTGCGGTCGTCGACACCCTCGAAGAACCCGACGGGGTGCCCGTTGTACCAGCGGAGCTCGCGCAGCACGAGGTGCTTGCCGTGCCAGGGCGATTCCTTCGGCACCTGCAGCGAGAACTCGGCCCCGGGCGTGAAACGTCGCTCGGGGTCGTCGGTGTAGAGCTCGAGCTTGATCGCGCCCTTCAGGCCGTGCGCCTTCGTGAGGCGACCGACCCGGAGCTGCGACTTCGGTGCTTCGGCCACGTCAGTCGTCGGTGTCGACGACGTCGACCCGCACGCGGCGGCCGTCGGCGAGCGCCGTGACGAGCGTGCGGAGGGCCTTTGCGGTGCGACCGGCCCGGCCGATGACACGGCCGAGGTCCTCGGGGTTCACGTGAACCTCGAGGACCTCGCCGCGTGCGCTCGACGCGGAGACGACCTTCACATCGTCAGGGTGATCGACGATCCCCTTGACGAGGTGTTCGAGCGCGGACTGGAGCAAGGCCTTACGCCTCGTCCGTCGCGGTCTCCGCAGCCTCGGCCTCGGCCTCGGCGGGCTCCTCGGCCTTGGGGGCCGGCTTCTCGGCCTTGGGCTTCAGCACCGGCTTCTTCTTCTCGTCGGCGACGAACTCGGCCTTGGCGTCCTTCGTCTGCACCTTCGAGACGGCGTTCTCGTCGCCCTTGAACTTGCCCCAGTCGCCCGTGAGCTTGAGGATGGCGAGCACCTGCTCGGTCGGCTGCGCGCCGACGCCGAGCCAGTACTGCGCGCGGTCGGAGTCGACCTCGATGAACGAGGGCTGCTCGGTGGGGTGGTACTTGCCGATCTCCTCGATCACACGACCGTCGCGCTTGGTGCGCGAGTCGGCGACGACGATGCGGTAGTACGGCGCACGGATCTTGCCGAGACGCTTGAGACGGATCTTGACAGCCACGATTCTCCTGAATGTGTAGAAAGGTTGAACCGATCGCCTGGAGCGTGGGGTGCACACCCGGCGGAAGCTCGAAATGGTCGGACCGCGGCCTGATAGAGGGTCGGGCGGCGATCCAACCCCCTATTCTGCCAGATCGGGGCGGATGCCGCGAACCGGCGCCGCACGGTCGGCGGAGCCGATCCCGCGACGTGTCAGCGGAGCCCGGCCATCCACGCCTCGATGCCCGCGGCGTCGATCGGGAGCCCGCGCGAGAGCACCTCGCCGCCGTCGGCGGTCACGACGACGTCGTCCTCGAGCCGCACGCCGAGCCCGCGGAGCTCGGGCGGGACCGTCTCGTCGAAGGCGTGGAAGTAGAGCCCGGGTTCGACGGTGAGCGCCATGCCCGGCCGCATCTTCGCGCCCTGGTACGCCGCGTGGCTCGCGGCCGAGCAGTCGTGCACGTCGATGCCGAGGTGGTGGCCGACGCCGCACACGATGTATCGGCGATGCTGCTGCCCCTCTGGCGAGAGCGCCTCGTCCACCGAGACCGGCAGGAGGCCCCAGTCGGCGAGCCCCCGGGCGAGCACCTCCATGCACGCCGTGTGGAAGTCGGCCCAGTCACGACCCGGCCCGACGGCTGCGAGCCCCGCGCGGTGGGAGGCCTCGACGAGGTCGTGCACCTCGCGCTGGGCGGTCGAGAACGAGCCCGACGCGGGCAGCGTGCGGGTGACATCGGCCGTGTAGCCCGACCGGCGCTCGACGCCGAGGTCGAGCAGCAGCAGCGCCTCGGGGTCGACGTCGCCCTCAGCGCGCACCCAGTGCAGGACGGGCGCGTGGGCGCCGGATCCGACGATCGAGGCGTACCCCGTGCCCGCACCGAAGGTGCGCGCGTACCGGTCGAACGTGCCCTGCAGCCATCGCTCGCCACCGCGGCGCACCGCGGCCGGGATCTCGAACGCTGTGGCCGCGAAGCCGTCGACCGTGGTGTCGACCGCGGCGCGCAGCTCGGCGAGCTCCCAGTCGTCCTTCACCATGCGGAGTTCGGCCAGTACGCGCGCGAGCTCGCCCGACCGCGGGTGAGCGGCGATCGCGGCACCCGGACCCGTCGTCGGAGGCGTGCCGGCGAGGAGGGCGCCGCTCGGCAGGTCGAGCTCCTCGATGCGCCGCGTGCGCACGCCGAGCACGTCGGCGTACTCGGCGAGGCCGGCCATCGGGCCGACCCACAGCTCACCCCGCAGCGGGTCGGCGAAGAAGCCCTCGTCGCCCGGGCGGAAGGGCGACGGCAGGTAGAGCGTCGCATCGTGGCCGCCGCCCGCCGGTTCGAGCACGAGCACGGCGTCCTCCACCCCCGCACCGACGAGCCAGAGGAAGTCGCTGTCGGCGCGGAACTCGTGCGCGTTGTCGTTGACGCGCATCGGCGCCCGGCCGGCCGCGATCGCGATCACCCGTCCCCCGGCGGCCGCCGAGAGCCGCTCGCGGTGCCGTGCTGCGGCGGCGGGCGCGCCGGAGGGGATGACGGGCGTGCGGTCGGCGTCGGCCCAGCCGCGCTGCATGAACTCGCGGAATCCGGGCGACCCGGCAAGGCGCGGCATCCGCGGATCGGGCTCGGGCGCCTGCGGCATCGAGCGCGCGGGCCCGGGCGCCGCGCCGGCCTCGGTGCGATCGACGGGGTTGATCGTGGCGGCGCCTTCGTCGGCGTGCATGTCCGCTCCTTCTGCGCTGCTTCGCGCGCTCGCATCGAGGTGATGTATTACGCATCACATAGTAGGCTTGGTGCATGTCCGATGTCATCGCCGCCATGCGGATCCTCGATGCCGCCGCGCTCCGCGCGCGCATCGACATGCCCCGCGCCGTCCGAGCCCTGCAGGCCGCGCTTCGCGCCGGGTTCGATCCCGACGACGACCCGCCCCGATCGATCGTCGACGTGCGGCACGGGCAGCTCCTGCTCATGCCTGCCGACCTCGGCCGCTACGCGGGCCAGAAGCTCGCGACCGTCGCTCCCTCGAATCCCGCCCGAGGGCTCGAGCGCATCCAGGCGGTCTACGTCGTGCTCGACGCCGAGAGCCTCACCCCCGTCGCGCTCCTCGACGGCACCGAGCTCACGAGCCTGCGCACGCCCGCGATGTCGGCGGCGATGCTCGACCTCGTCGCCGAGCCCGACGCGACGAGCCTCGTGGTGTTCGGCACCGGTCCGCAGGGCATCCGCCACGTCGAGGCGATGCGCGCGATCCGGCCGATCGAACGCGTGCGCTTCATCGGCCGCGATCGGGCGAAGGCGCTGCGCGCGGTGGCCGAGTGCGCGGCATCCGGGCTCGACATCGCCGTCGGCGACGCCGGCGACGTGGCCGAGGCCGACCTCGTCGTCTGCGCGACGACCGCACGCGAGCCGCTCTTCGACGCCGACCTCGTGCGCGACCGCGCCGCACTCGTCGCCGTCGGCTCGCACGAGCGAGGCGTGCGCGAGCTGCCCGGCGAGCTGCTCGGTCGGGCGCAGGTGATCGTCGAGACCGACCGGGTCGCCCGCACCGAGGCGGGCGACGTCATCATGGCGTTCGACGAGGGGCACCTCTCCCCCGCCGATATCGTGCCGATGGCACGCATCGCGACCGGCGTCGTGGAGGTCGCGCACGACCGGCCCCGCGTCGTCAAGACGTGCGGCATGGGATGGCAGGACCTCGCGGTCGCACAGGCCGCGCTCGACGGAGACGGAGGCGCGTGATGCGGTGGACCACCGAGGACTGGCACACGGCGGGCGAGCCGTTCCGCATCGTCGAGGGCGTCGCGACCGAGGGCGCGACGGTCGCCGAACGACGCGTGCACGCCATGGCCGGCGAACCCGACCGGGTGCGCCGGTTCCTCTGCCTCGAGCCGCGCGGCCACGACGACATGTACGGCGGGTTCGTCACCCCGCCCGACGATGACGGCGCCGACTTCGGCGTGCTGTTCTGGCACAAGGACGGGTTCTCGACCGCATGCGGGCATGGCACGATGGCGCTCGGCGCGTGGGCCGTCGCGACGGGGCGGGTCTCCGCGCCCGACGACGGCGAGGCGATCGTCACCATCGACGTGCCGAGCGGGCGGGTGCAGGCGCGCGTGCAGCGCTCCGCGGGCGTCACCACCGGGGTCGTGTTCCGCAACGTCGCCTCCCGCGTGCTCGCACGAGGCATCCCGCTCACGACGAGCCGCGGCGACGTCGAGGTCGACCTCGTCTTCGGCGGCGCCGTCTACGCGACGCTGCCGGCCGCATCGCTCGGCCTCGAGGTCGCGCCCGCGCACACGACCGAGCTCATCCGCCTCGGCCGCGAGATCAAGTGGGCCCTGAACGACCACCCGGCCGCGCAGCTCGACGACGACCGGCTCTCGGGCGTCTACGGCACGATCCTCGTCGACGACCTGGGCCGCACCGACGAAGGCCCGTGGCAGCGCAACGTCACGGTCTTCGCCGACGGCGAGGTCGACCGCAGCCCGTGCGGTTCGGGCACCGCCTCGCGGGTCGCATTCCTCGCGGAGACGGGTGCGCTCGCCGACGGCGAGACGCTCACGCACGACTCGATCATCGGCACGCGGTTCCTCGCGCGGGTGGCCGCTCGCACCGAGGGCGGGGTCGTCCCCGAGGTCACCGGGCAGGCGTACCGGGTCGGCCGCTGCGAGTTCGAGCTCGACCCCGCCGACCCGCTCGCCGACGGCTTCAGCCTGCGCTGACGCCTTCCCGCACCCATCAGGCGGCGCGAGTCGTTGGAAACAGCCCTTCCTCACGCGTCGAAGGACCGTTTCCAGCGACTGCACGGGCTCCAGCGGCGGTCGACGTGCAGGCCCGGTCAGTGCGAGCCCGTGAGGCTTCCCCACTCGGCGGACCGGCCCGCCGCGCTGCGGCGCTGCGGCACGCCCCACGGGTTTTCGTCGCGGAGCGGTGCCGGCAGCAGCGCCTGCGGCGCGTTCTGGTAGGCGACGCCGCGGAGGAACCGCGTGATCGCCGCGGTCCCGACGCTCGTCGCGTCGCTCGTCGTCGCCGGGTACGGGCCGCCGTGCTGCATCGCGCTCGTCACCGACACCCCCGTCGGCCATCCGCCGAAGAGCACCCGGCCGCTCGTCTCGGCGAGGGCGTCGACGAGGTCGGCGAGCCCGCCGCCGGAGAGCTCGGCGTCGCTCGCGTGCAGCGTCGAGGTGAGGTTGCCCGGGAACAGCTCGCGCTGCACGTCGGGCAGCTCGCCGGCGTCGTCGTAGCGCACGATGATCGAGAGCGGGCCGAACGACTCCTCGAGCAGCTCGTCGCGGTGCGCGCGCAGGGTGTCGAGGTCGACCTCGACCACCGTCGGCGTCGCGAAGCGCTGCTCGGCGTCGTCGACGCGGACGGCGCCCTCGGCGAGCACGGCGACACCGGGCGCGCCGAGGACGGCACTCCGGCGCTCCTCGAACGCCCGGCCGATGCCGGGGTTCAGCAGCCGATGCTCGGACACCGAGGCGGCGGTGTCGCCGACCGCACCGAGCTCGGCCTCGCGCGGCACGAAGAGGAATCCGGGCTTCGTGCAGAGCTGGCCCGCCGAGCCCGAGACCGACGTGAGGAAGCCCTGCAGCAACTCGGGGTCGCCCGCGACGGCGCCCGCCGTCGCATAGACCGGGTTCACGCTGCCGAGCTCGCCGTAGAACGGGATCGGACGCGGGCGCGACGCCGCGATGTCGGCGAGGAGGCGCCCGACGTGCGTGGACCCGGTGAAGGCACCGGCGCGGATGCGGTCGTCCTTCAGGAGCTCGACGCCGGCCTGCTGCCCCGCCACGACCTGGAAGACGCCGTCGGGCATGCCGGCGGTCGCGAGTGCCTCGGCGACGATCTCGCCCGTGCGGCGGGAGAGCTCGGGGTGACCCGAGTGCGCCTTCACGATGAGCGGGCAGCCGGCCGCGAGGGCTGCGGCCGAGTCGCCGCCGGCCACCGAGAAGGCGAACGGGAAGTTCGATGCGGCGAAGTTCAGCACGGGGCCGACCGGCTCGAGCACGCGCCGCACGTCGGGGCGCGGGCCGATGACGTAGGCGGGATCGGCGTCGTCGATGCGGGCGTCGAGGTAGCCGCCGTCGACGATCACCTCGGCGAAGAGTCGCAGCTGGTTCGTGGTGCGACGCACCTCGCCGGTGAGCCGGGCCTCGGTCAGGCCGGTCTCGCGCATCGCGATGGCGATGAGCTCGGGGCCGGCCGCATCGAGCGCGTCGGCGACCGCGACGAGCGCCGCGGCCCTGGCGCGCGGGTCGGTCTCGGCGAAGGGGCGGGCGGCGCGGGCCGCGCGGGCGGCGACGGCGTCGGTGTCGACGTCGGAAGCGGTGGTCATCAGGAGGTCCTCCAGGTGGTCGGGTTCGTCAGAAGACGAAGCCCTCGGGGAAGGGGTCGTCGTCGTCGAGGAAGTACTGTCCGAGGCCGGTGACCCACGCCCGGCCCGTGATCGTCGGCACCACGGCCGGGACGCCGCCCACCTCGGTCTCGCGGATCAGGCGCCCCGTGAACTCGGTGCCGATGAACGACTCGTTGACGAAATCGGTGTCGAGCGCGAGCTCGCCGCGGGCGAAGAGCTCGGCCATGCGCGCGCTCGTGCCGGTGCCGCACGGCGACCGGTCGAACCACCCCGGGTGGATCGCCATCGCGTGTCGCGAGCGCACGGCGTCTGAGCCGGGCGCGATGAACTCGACGTGGTGCACGTGGTTCGCCCCAGCGATCACGGGATGCTGCGGCGGCGCCTGCGTGTTGATCGCATCCATGATCGCGAGGCCGGCGCGCAGGATGTCGCCCTGCCTGGCGCGATCGAACGGCAGCCCGACCGCGTCGAGATCGACGAGGGCGTAGAAGTTGCCGCCGAAGGCGACCGAGTAGGGCACCTCGCCGTAGCCGGGCACCTCGATCGAGGCATCCAGCCGGTCGACGAAGCTCGGGACGTTCTCGATCGTGACGTGCTTCGCGCGGCCGCCCTCGACCGCGACGCGCGCGATCACGAGTCCCGCGGGCACGTCGAGACGGACCTCGGTGACCGGCTCCGTCACCTCGACCATGCCGGTCTCGACGAGCACGGTCGCGACGCCGATCGTGCCGTGCCCGCACATGGGCAGGAACCCGCTCGCCTCGATGAAGACGACCCCCCAGTCGGCGTCGTCGCGCGCAGGCGGCTGCAGCAGCGCGCCCGACATCGACGCGTGGCCGCGGGGCTCGTTCATGAGCAGGCCCCGCAGCCCGTCGAGGTGCTCCATCGCGTAGAGCCGGCGATCGTTCATGGTCGCGCCGGGGATCCGGCCGACGCCGCCCGTGACGACACGGGTCGGCATGCCCTCGGTGTGGGAGTCGACGGCGGAGAGGACCCGGCGCGCACGCATCAGGCGACCGCCGCCCGCCGCGCCGCGAGCGCCGCGAGCGCCCGCTCGGTGTCGGCGGTGACCTGGGCGCGCTGCTCGGCCGACAGCGGGCCGCGCGGCGGGCGGGTCGGGCCGCCGTACGAGTTGCCGCAGATGTCCATCGACAGCTTGATGGCCTGCACGAACTCGGTGCGCGAGTCCCAGCGGAACACGGCGACGAGCTGCTCGTAGAGCGCCTTCGCCTCGTGCCACTTGCCCTCGGCGCAGAGGTTGTAGAGCTCGACGGCCTCGCGCGGGAAGGCGTTCGGGTAGCCGGCGAACCAGCCGACGGCACCGTTCACCATGAGTTCGAAGAGCACGTCGTCGGCACCGGCGATGACGTCGATGTCGCACTGCTCCTTGATCTCGTAGACGCGGCGCACGTCGCCCGAGAACTCCTTGATGGCGACGACCTCGGGGATCTCGGCGAGCTTCGCGACGAGCGACGGCACGAGGTCGACCTTGGTGTCGAAGGGGTTGTTGTAGGCCATGATCGGCAGGCCGACCTTCGCGACCTCCTGGTAGTGCGCGATGACCTCGCCCTCGTTGGCCCGGTAGATCGTGGGCGGCAGCAGCAGCACGCCGTCGGCGCCGTCCTCCTTCGCGTACTCGGCCCAGAGGCGCGCCTGGTGGCTGCCGACGCCGTGCACGCCGGCGATCACGATGCCGCGCCCGTCGACCGCCTCGACGGCGACCTGGATGACCTTGCGGCGCTCCTCGTCGGTGAGCGACGAGTACTCGCCGAGCGAGCCGTTGGGCCCGACGCCGCGGCAGCCGTTCGCCATGAGGAAGTCGACGTGCTCGGCGAACCTGTCGTAGTCGACGGCCAGCCCGGCGGGCGCCTGCGCGTCCTCCTTGAAGGCGAGCGTGGTGGCGACGACGACGCCGCCCAGGTCCATGTTGTTCGTGGTCATCTGCTTTCCATTCTGATCGTTCTCGCCCCTGAGGGCGACGGGGTTGGTGAAGTCCGCGGGTGATGCCGGAGGTGGTGGTCAGTCGCGCATCGAACGCCGGTTCGTCTCGGGCATCGTGAGCACGACGAGGAGCGCGAGCACCGTGACCGCGACGACGTACCAGGCCGGCGCCACGGTCGAGCCGGTGAGCCCGATGAGCCACGTGGCGATGAGCGGTGCGGTGCCGCCGAAGATCGTGAACGCGAGGTTGTAGCTGATCGAGGCTCCCGTGTACCGCACCCGCGCGGGGAAGAGCTCGACGAAGGCCGCACCCGCCGGGCCGAAGAAGAGCCCGAGCGCGAGACCGAGCAGGCCCTGGCTCACGACCGCGGCGCCGAGCGTGCCGACGCCGACGAGCAGGTACGCGGGCACGGCGACGAGCGCGCCGAAGAGGCCGGCGATCAGCAGCATTCGGCGTCGGCCGATGCGGTCGGAGCAGTACGCCGCGACTGGCACGGTGAAGAAGGTGATGAGCAGGGCGATGCTGTTCGAGATGAGCGCGGCCGACGAGTCGAGGCCGATGGTCACGGTCATGTACGAGTAGAAGTAGCCGGTGAGCGAGTAGTAGCCGAGGCTCGCGACGGCGGCGATGCTGAAGCAGACGACCATGTTGCGCCACTGCTCGCGGAACACCGTGCGGATCGGCGCCGACTCGACCTGGCGGCTCTCGCGCATCTCGAGGAAGGCGGGCGACTCGTCGACGCGGGAGCGGATGTAGAGGCCGACGACGGCGAGGGGCGCGCCGAGCAGGAACGGCACGCGCCAGCCCCAGGTCTCGTACGCCTCGGGCGAGAGCACGGTCGTGAGCGCGAGCACCAGCAGGGCGGCGATGACGGGCGGCAGGTTCGACCACGTGTACACGAGGCCGACGTTGAGCCCGCGGCGCGCGGTCGGCGAGTGCTCGGCGACGAACGAGTTCGAGCCGATCGTCTCGCCTGCGGCGGAGAGGCCCTGCACCATGCGCAGCAGGATGAGCAGCACGGGCGCGGCGACCCCGATGACGGCGTAGGTCGGCAGCAGGCCGATGAGCGTCGTGGAGACGCCCATGACGAGGATGACGCCGGCGAGCACGCGCTTGCGGCCGAACCGGTCGCCGAGGTGGCCGAGCAGGAACGCGCCGATCGGGCGGGCGACGAAGCCGACCGCGTAGATCGCGAAGACGGCCATGAGGGCCGCAGCCGGGTCGGAGTCGGGGAAGAAGAGCGACGCGATCACCGGAGCCGCGTACGCGTAGACCGCGAAGTCGAACCACTCGACGAAATGCCCGATTGCCGAGGAGCGCATGACCTTGCGGACGCGGCGCGCCTCGTCGTCGCCGGGCGGGGCGATGCGTTCTCCGGTTGCGGTGGCGGTCATTGGCGGCTCCCTTGTCGCGATACGTGCTATGTAATATATCACACACTACTCCTAGGAACGGGTGGCTGCCGAGCGCATCGTCGAGCCTCAGCCGGCGTCGGCCGACGCGGCGGGTGCTTCATCGGCGCAGGCGGCGAGCTCGCCGATCCGCACCGACGAGAGGACCGGTCGCCGGTCGAGGCCGAGCGGCCGGCCGAGCAGGGCCTCCACGCTGCGTCCGCAGGTCCGCCCCTGGCAGGCGCCGAGTCCTGCGCGCGTGGCGAGGCGGATGCCTCGGCTCGAGCCCGCCGCCCCGGCCGCCGCGGTCAAGCGGGCGACGGTGACCGACTCGCACCGGCACATGATCGTCTCGTCGTCGAGCCAGGCGGTCCACCCCGGTGCGATGTCGTGCGTCGCGAGGCGCGCGGCGAACGCGTGCATGCGCCGGCGCGCCGCGAGCGGCCCTCGCATCCTCGCGTCGGCCGGGTCTCCCCCGGCGGCGGCGAAGCCCGCGACGGCACCTTCGGCGAGTGCGGCGTCGGCGCCCCCGATGCCGGTGACCTCGCCGGCCGCGAAGACCCCCGCGACGCTCGTGCCCTGACGTGCGTCGACCACGACGAACCGGTCGGGCGAGATCGCGCAGCCGGCCTGGATCGCGGCCTCGATCCGCGGCGTGAACCCGTGCCCGAGCGCGACCGCGTCGCACTCGACGTGGCGTTCCGTGCCGGCGATCGGGCGCCAACGGGCGTCGACGCGCTGGATCGTGACTCCCTCGACGGCGCGCTCGCCGTGGATCCGGGTCACGGCCTGCCCGATCCGGTAGGGCGTGCGGTGGCGTGCGAGCGAGAGCGCGTACTCCCCCAGTTCCCCCGCCTTGCCCGCGACCCCGGCGAACTGCCACGGGGCCCGACCCCAACCGCGTGCGATCGCACGGGCGCCGGCCGCCTCGACGACCTCGACGACCTCGCCGCCGACCTGCGCGAGGCTCGCCGCGACCGGCAGCAGGAACGGGCCAGCACCTGCGACCACCGTGCGCCCGCCGAGCGCGACCCCGTCGCGTTTGGCCAGCGCCTGGGCGGCACCGGCGGTCGTGACGCCAGGCAGGGTCCAGCCCGGAACCGGGAGGGCACGGTCGTGCGCGCCCGTCGCGATCACGAGGGCATCGGCGTCGATCACGAGCGGTTCGCGATCGACGGCGTCCACCGGGCCGTGCAGCGCGTGCACGCGCACCCCGTGCTCGGTGTCGACGCGCCAGACGCTCGTCGAGGCGTGCACCGTCGCCCGCTCGAGCGCGCCGCGCAACCGCTCGAACCTCGCCCACTGATGCTGGAGGCGACGATCGGTGAGCGTGTCGTGGTGGCGCCAGAACTGCCCGCCGACCCGCTCGCCCTCGTCGATCACGACGACGTCGGCCCCGTGGGCGAGCGCGGCCTGCGCGGCGGCGAGGCCGGCCGGCCCCGCCCCGAGGATGACGACCCGTCGCTTCATCGCACCTCCCGCTCGATCGCATCGCCGTCGCACGCCGTGCGCTGGCAGGCGCGCACGCTCCCGACCCCGTTCACGGTCACGACGCAGTCCTGGCAGACGCCGATGCCGCAGAACACGCCGCGCTCCTCCCCGTCGGCGGTGCGCCAGCTCCGGCGCCCGGAGGCGAGCAGCACCCCGGCGATCGTCTGGCCCTCGCGCCCGAGGACCTCGTCGCCGTCGAAGCTGATGCGGATGGTCATGCGGCCTCCTCCCGCAGTGCGGCCCTCGTGGGCAGGAACGGCGCCGGGTCGATCGGCGCGGGCACGCCGAGGACGGCGTGCGCGACGAGGTCGCCGGTCGTCGGCGCGAGCCCGATGCCCGCGCCCTCGTGGCCGGCCGCGTGGAAGAGCCCGGCGACCTCGCCGTCGGCGCCGATCGCCGGCAGGTGGTCGGGGGCGTACGGGCGGAAGCCGTGGTAGCTGCGCAGCAGCATCGTGTCGGCGAGGAACGGGAACAGCCGAGCCGCCTTCGCCGCGATCTCGGCGAGCGCCGGCAGCGTGTTCGACTCCGAGAACCCGACGCGTTCGCGGCTCGAGCCGATCAGCACGGTGCCCGCCGGGGTCGACTCGACGACGGTCGAGGTCTGCAGGGCAGCATCCGCGGAGCCGACCGCGCCGACGTAGTCGGCGTCGTAGACCTTGTGGAAGACGCGCTGCGGCATCGGCACCGTCACGAGGATGAGGCCGCGGCGCGGCCGGATGTCGAGCCGGGCGCCGAAGCGTGCCGCGACCTCGCCCGCCCACGGCCCCGCGCAGTTCACGACGGCGTCGCCCTCGATCGGGCCTTCCGGCGTCTCGACGCCGATGGCCCGGCCCGCGCGCACCCGGGCTCCGGTCGCCTCCGTCACGCGGACGGTCGCCCCGAGGCGCACGGCCCGGGCGAGCATCGCCTGGGTCGCGAGGCTCGGCTGCACCTGCGCGTCGTCGGGGTAGTGGATGCCTCGCACGACCTCCGGCGACAGGTGGGGCTCGAGCGCGCGCAGCGCCGAGGCATCCACCTCGTTCGCCGTGATGCCGATGCCGCGCTGGGACGCGGCGAACGCGCCGAGCGCTGCCTCGCCGCCTGGGAATGCGACGACGACGCCGCCCTTCGCCTCGAACTCGGTCGCCGGCTGTCCCGGCCCGCGGTCGGCGTCGAGCCGCTCGGCGAGTGCACGCCAGGCGCGATTCGCGACGATCGCGAGCTCGGCCTCGGCGCCCGGGCCCTTGTCGGAGACGAGGATGTTGCCCTCGCACCGGCTCGAGGTCTCCCCCGCGACGCCGGCCCGATCGACGACGACCACCTCGGCACCCGCCTCGGCGAGCGCGAGTGCACTGGCCGCGCCGATCGCCCCGGCGCCGATCACGATGACGCGCACCGCGCCACCCCTTTCCCTGTCGTTTCGATGCGGCGTGCGCTCACGCGCCGAGGTACGCCTCGACCACGCGCGGATCGGCGGCGAGCTCGGCGGCGGGACCCGACAGGGTCACCGCACCGGTCTCGACGACGTACGCGCGATGCGCGATCTTGAGGGCCGCACGGGCGTTCTGCTCGACGAGCAGCACGGTCGTGCCCTGGGCGTTCACCTGCTGGATGATCTCCATCACCTGCTTCACGATGAGCGGTGCGAGCCCCATGGAGGGCTCGTCGAGCAGCAGCAGCTTCGGCCCGCCGATGAGCGCCCGGCCGATCGCGACCATCTGCTGCTCGCCGCCCGAGAGCGTTCCGCCCTGCTGCCTGCGCCGCTCGGCGAGGCGCGGCATGAGGCCGTACACCTCGTCGAGCCTGGTCTGGATCGCCCGTTTGTCGCGCACGGTGTAGCCGCCGAGCAGCAGGTTCTCGTGCACGGTCATCGTCGAGAAGATGCGCCGCCCCTCAGGCACGTGGAGGAGCCCCGCCGAGACGATGTTCCACGGCTTCGCGGTCGTCAGGTCGAGGCCGTTCCAGCGCACCTCTCCCGACTTCGGCCGTACGAGGCCGGAGAGCATGTTCATCGTCGTCGACTTGCCCGCGCCGTTGTTGCCGAGCAGGCACACGATCTCGCCCTCCTCGACCGCGAAGCTCAGCCCTCGCAGGGCATGCACCCGGCCGTAGTAGACGTCGGCCTCGTTCACCTCGAGCACGCTCACGATCGGCCTCCGTCCGCACGGGCGGTGCTCGTGGCGCCGCCCTCATCCTCGTCGACGCCGAGGTAGGCCTCGATGACGACCGGGTCGTTCTTGATCTCCTCGGGCGTGCCGTCGGCGATCTCCTTGCCGTAGTTCAGCACGACGATGCGCTCGGCGAGCTCCATGACGAGGCCCATGTCGTGCTCGATCAGGACGACCGCCACCCCCATGTCTCGGATCTTGCGGATCAGCTCCATGAGCGACTGCTTCTCGTTGAAGTTGAGGCCCGCGGCGGGCTCGTCGAGCAGCAGCAGCTTCGGGCTCGTCGCGAGCGCGCGGGCGATCTCGACCCGACGCTGCTCGCCGTAGGGCAGCTGCGTCACGTAGAGGTTCTCGTCCTCGGCGAAGCCGACGAAGTCGAGCCAGCCGCGCGCCTCGCGGGCGCACGCCTCCTCCGCCCTGCGGTATCCGGGCGTGTGCAGCAGCGTCGACCAGAACCCCTCGCGCAGGTTCGCGTGCATCGCCGTCTTCACGTTGTCGAGCACGCTGAGCTCCCGGAAGAGCCGCAGGTTCTGGAACGTGCGGGCCATGCCCCACTTCGTGACCCTCGACGGGAGCACCCGGTAGAAGCCGAAGCTCTGGAGCAGATGGGTGAGGCCGAGCCGCCGCCAGAACCCTGGCACCTCGCGAACGATGCGATTGCCGTCGAACTCGACCGAGCCCGACGTCGGCAGGTAGAACGCGGAGATGCAGTTGAACGCGCTCGTCTTGCCGGCGCCGTTCGGGCCGATCACCGCGAGGATCTCACCGGTCCGGACCTCGAAGCTGAGGCCGTCGACGGCCTTCACGCCGCCGAACTGCAGTCGCAGGTCGCGGACCTCCAGGAGCGCGCTCACGGCTGCCTCCCCTCCTCGGCGTCGGTCGCCGGCAGGCCGTCGACCGACTCCATCACGCTCGGCGGCACGGTCGGCTCGCCGTGGTCGACCGCCGACACGGCGGAGGTGAAGGGCGGCGGCTGCGGCTTCTGCCGCTTCAGCCACGGCAGCACCGCGGTCGCCGGCCAGAGCCCGGCCGGTCGGAACAGCATCACGACGACGAGCAGCACGCCGAAGATCAGGAACCGCCACTCGGCGAAGTCGCGCAGGAGCTCGGGGGCGAGCGAGACGAACAGCGCGCCGATGATGACGCCGGGCGTCGAGCCCATTCCGCCGAGCACGACCGCCATGAGGATGAGGGCCGAGTACAGGAACTGGAAGCTGTTCGGGCTGATCGCCGACAGGTGCGTCGCCATGAGCTGTCCGGCCATGCCGGCCCACACGGCGCCGATGATGTACGCCGAGATCTTCGCGATGTAGGTGTTGATGCCCATCGCCTCGGCGGCGTCCTCGTCGTCGCGCACGGCCTTCCAGGCGCGGCCCATCTTGCCCTTGCCGAGGCGGCCCGCCCCGATCACGCCGACGACCACGACGACGAGCGCGACGAAGTAGTAGAACACCACGTAGCCGGGGAACTCGATGCCGCCGATCGAGAAGCCGTCGTCGAAGCTCCAGCCGCCGAACTCCCACGACGGGATGCCGTGGATGCCGCTCGGGCCGCCCGTGATGTCGAGGTTGTTCGCCGTGATCCGGATGATCTCGCCGAAGCCGAGCGTCACGATCGCGAGGTAGTCGCTGCGCAGGCGCAGCGTGGGGGCGCCGATGATGATTCCCGCGATGATGCACGCGCAGATCGTGGCGATGAGCGAGAGCCACATCGGGAAGCCGAGCACCGTCGTGAAGATGCCCGAGACGTAGGCGCCCACGGCGAAGAAGGCGATGTACCCGAGGTCGAGCAGTCCCGCGAAGCCCACGACCACGTTGAGGCCCATGCAGAGCATGACGTAGATGAGGGCGCTCGTCGCGATCGACATCGTGTACCGCGACGCGTCCATGAACGGGAGCACGAGGAGCAGCACGACGGCGAGGCCGCCGAGCGCCCGGAGGAAGCCGGTCTGCGAGGTGAACACGCCGCGCGGGGCGCGCGGACGATCGAAGAGCGGCGACGGCGCGCGCAGCGGCGCGTGCTTGAGCGCCTGGTCGAGTCGGCCGGCCATGTCACATCCTCTCGACGACGCGGGCGCCGAGGAGCCCGGTGGGTTTGAAGGTGAGGAACAGGATGAGGAACGCGAACGAGAACACGTCGCGCCACTCGCCGCCGAACCACGCCGCGCCGAACGATTCGAGGAGGCCGAGCAGCAGCCCGCCGAGCATGGCGCCGTAGAGGTTGCCGATGCCGCCGATGACCGCGGCGGTGAACGCCTTGAGCCCGATGATGAAGCCCATCAGGAAGTCGATCGAGCCGTAGTACGCACCCGCCATGACGCCGGCCGCGCCCGCGAGGGCGGAGCCGATGAAGAAGACGGTCGCGATGACCCGGTTGACGTTGACCCCCATGAGCTGGGCGCCCTGGGGGTCGAGGGCGATCGCACGCATCGCTCGGCCCTGGCTCGTGCGCTCGACGATGTGCGCGAGCACGAGCATGAGCACGGCCGCGATGACGACGAGCACGAGCTGCGAGGCCGTGATGCGCATGCCGAGCACGTCGAACCCGGTCGAGGCGAGCCGGATCGGGAACGCCTCGGGGTTGGGCCCGAACAGCTGGCGCACGCCGTACTCGAGCGTGAACGACACGCCGATCGCGGTGATGAGCACGGCGAGCCGCGGGCTGTTGCGGAGCGGCCGGTAGGCGATCCGCTCGATGCCGACGCCGATGAGGCCCGTCGTCACCATCGAGAGCAGCATGATGACGAGCAGCAGCGGGATCGAGGTCTCGTTCGAGATGCCGAACGCCGAGAGGGTGAAGAACCCGACGAAGGCGCCGAGCATGTAGATGTCGCCGTGCGCGAAGTTCAGCAGCTTGATGATCCCGTAGACCATGCTGTAGCCGAGCGCGACGAGTGCGTAGAACGAGCCGACGATGAGCCCGTTCCAGATGAGTTGCATCACGACAGCGGTGTCCTTTCCGCCGGGGGCCTGGGGGTTCGAGGCGGGGCGGGGGCTCGCGCCCCCGCCCCGGCGGCTCAACCCTGCAGGTCGTCCTTCAGCACGAAGGCACCGGTGGCCGGGTCGATCGCGACGATCACGAAGCCGCCGCCCGAGAGGGTGTGGTCGTCGGTGAAGGTCAGGGGGCCGGCGAAGGTGTCGAAGTCCTCGAGCCCCTCGAGGCCTGCGACGACCTCGTCGAAGTCGGTCGACCCGGCGTCCTCCATGGCCTGCGCGATGACGCGGACGGCGTCGTACGACTGCGTCGAGTACGGACCGGGGGCCGCACCCGCGAGCTCCGTGTAGTCGGCGATCCACTCGTCGGCACCCTCGATCATGTCGGGCGTCTGGGTGAAGGTCCCCACGACGTTGTCGGTGTAGCCGTCGCCCGCGATCTCGGCGAACTTGGCGTCGACCGAGCCGTCGCCGACGAGGAACACGCCGTCGAAGCCGGCGTCCTTCGCCTGGCGGGCGATCAGGCCGCCCTCCTGGTAGTAGCCGGTCCAGTAGACGAGGGCGGGCTGCTCGTTGGCGAGCTGCGTGGCGACCGCCGAGTAGTCGTTCTCGCCCGGCGTGATGGTCGCCTCGAACGCGACGTCGAGGCCGGCGTCGGTCGCCTGCTCGACGAAGGATGCCGCGAGGTCGGCGGAGTATGCGGTCGCGTCGTCGATCGCGGCGACCGAGGAGGCGCCGATCTTCTCCGAGTAGGCGACGGCGGCCTGAGCCTGCTGGGTGCCGGTGCCGTTGATGAGGAAGACGCCGGGGAGCTGCTGCTCGACGAGCTCGTTCGAGTTCGCCGCGGGGATGACCATGGGGATGCCCGCCTCGTCGAAGATCGGCAGCGTGGGCAGCGTCGCGCCCGAGCAGTAGCCGCCGACCGAGGCGGCGATGCCGTCGGTGACGAGCTTGTTCGCACCGGCGACGGCGGTGGTCGCGTCGCAGGCGTCGTCTTCGACGACGAGCTCGAGGTCGCGGCCGAGCACGCCTCCGTCGGCGTTGAGCTCGTCCACGGCGAGCTGGGCGCCGTTCTGCATGTACTCGCCGAAGGCCGACTCGCTGCCCGAGAACGGCGCCAGCATGCCGAGCTTGATCGGGCCGTCGTCGGAGCCGCCGTCATCGCCCCCACCACCAAGGCCGCCGGAGCAACCGGCGGTGGCGATCACGAGGCTCGCCGCGGCGGCGAACTGCAGGAGGCGCGTACGGCGCCGTGGAGCGTGGGACATGGGGACTCTCCTCTGTCTGCGTCATTGCATGACCTCGGGCTCGCGTCGCTGGTGCCACGCCGCCGTGCGGTACGTGACATATTACTCATGATCGACCATCGCGCAAACCACGACGCCGAACGGCCTCCCGGCAGCCTCGCCGACCGCGAGGCATCCCACGGCCCGGTAATCGGTCGTCGCCAGTGCGACTACTCGTCGCGACCGCTCCAGAGCCCCGCGACATGCCCGATGTGGCGGCGCATGAGCTGCTCGGCCGCCTCGCCGTCGCCGTCGACGAGCAGCCGCACGAGCTCGGCGTGCTCGAGCGACGACGCCGCGAGCGCGTCGGTCTCGGCGAGGTCCACGAGCCCGACGAGACGAGTCTGCTGCCGCAGCTCGCGCACGAGGCGCACGAGGTGCCGGTTGCCCGTGAGCTCGAGCAGCGTCAGGTGGAACGTGGTGTCGGCCTCGAGGTAGTCCTCGAAGCGCCCTTCGCGTCCGGCGCTCACGATCTCGTCGGCGAGCGCCAGGAGTTCGCCGACCGTGCCGGCGGGCACCTTGCCGGCGATCGCGCGCATGGGCGGGGCCTCGAGCAGCACCCGCACCTCGCGGAGCTCGCGGAGCTCGTCGTCGGAGACCTCGGTCACCCGGAAGCCGCGATTGCGGATGGGACTCAGGAATCCCCGCCGTGCGAGGTTCAGCATCGCCTCGCGCACGGGCGTGGCGCTCACGCCGAACTCGTTCGCGAGGGTCGGTACCGTGAGCACCGTGCCGGGCGCGAACTCGCCCGCGACGATGCGCGACGACAGGGTGCGCTCGACCTGCTCGCGAAGGCTCTGCACCTCGAGCAGCCGGATCGGCTCCGGACTCATCGCGCACCGCGCACGTGATACATCATGTGCCACATCGTATGCCAATCGGCGCCTCGTGCCATCGAACCGAGCGCCCTCGGCGATCGGCGCGTCACGCGGCGTCGCACCCCGCCCCGACCGTCTCGACCGTGTCATGATTGCCGCACGGGGCGGGTCGGGCGACCCGCCCGAGGAGGGCCGTCCATGTCGATCGAGTTCGCCCGGTCGCCGCGCTCGACCGTCGGTCTCGAGTGGGAGATCGCGATCGTCGATCGCAGCACGGGCGAGCTCGCCTCTGTCGGCGATCGCGTGCTCGCCATGCTCGACGCGATCAGCCCCGGCGGGCAGCACCCGTTCATCACCTCGGAGCTGCTGACGAACACGGTCGAGCTCGTCTCGAGCGTGCACGCGACGGTGGCCGCCGCGGTCGCCGACCTCGAGCACCAGCTCGCCGAGGTGCGGACCGTCGTCGAGCAGCTCGGCGACTACGAGCTCATCTGCGCCGGATCGCACCCGTACAGCCAGTGGTACGACCAGCATCTCACCGACAAGCCGCGCTACCACAAGCTCATCGAGCGCACCCGGTGGTGGGGTCGCAACATGATGATCTGGGGCGTGCACGTGCACGTCGGCGTCGAGGATCGCGACAAGGCGCTGCCCCTGCTCGACGGCCTGCTCACCTACCTGCCGCACCTGCAGGCGCTCAGCGCCTCGAGCCCGTACTGGGCCGGGGTCGAAACCGGCTACGCGTCGAACCGGGCGCTCATGTTCCAACAGCTGCCGACCGCGGGGCTCCCCTACCGGCTCGACGACTGGGCCGCGTACGAGCGCTTCGTCGACGACCTGCAGCGCACGGGCGTCATCGAGGACCACAGCGAGGTCCGCTGGGACATCCGGCCGTCGCCGCGCTGGGGCACGATCGAGGTGCGCGTGTGCGACGGCGTCTCGACCGCCCGCGAGCTCGGCGCGATCGGCGCCCTCGTGCAGTGCCTCGTCGAATGGATGTCGACCCGGCTCGACCACGGCGAGCCGCTCGAGGTGCTGCAGCCCTGGTACACCCGGGAGAACAAGTGGCGGGCCGCCCGCTACGGGCTCGAGGCCGTGGTCATCACGGATGCCTCGGGCTCGGAGCGCCCCGTCTCCGCCGATCTCGTCGAACTCGTCGAGACCCTCGCCCCCGTCGCAGCGCGCCTCGGCTGCGCGAACGAACTCGCGGAGGTCGCGCACATGGTCGCGGCGGGGGCCAGCGCGCAGCGGCAGGTGCACGTCGCCGAGGCATCCGGGGGCGACCTGCGAGCCGTCGTCGCCCACCTCGCACGGGAGCTGCGCGAGGGCATGGACGGCCGCTGACGCCCGTGCGGGCGCCGGTCGGCGCCTGCCGGCCGCGCAGCCGGCGCCTACCGGCCGCCGAGCAGCTTCTGCATCGCAGCGAGGTCCTGCTCGCTCGGCCCGTCGGGCTTCGCGCCGCCGAGCCCGAAGCCCGAACCCGCGGGCGCGCCCTGGCCGGCGGGCGTGACGCCCTGTGCGATCGCCGCGTTCTCGGCGGCACGCTTCGCGGGGTTGCCCGAACGCGAGCCGCCCGACTTCTTCTTGTTCTTGGCCGCCTGCCGCTTGCCGCCGCCGTAGCCGCCGGCACCCGGGATCGGCCCCATGCCGGGAATCTGCGGCACACCGCCGCGCGCGACGGTCTTCATCATCTTCGCGGCCTGTTCGAACCGCTGCACGAGCTGGTTCACGTCCGTCACGGTCATGCCGGAGCCCTTCGCGATGCGCAGGCGTCGCGAGCCGTTCAGGAGCTTCGTGTTCTGCCGCTCGGCCGGGGTCATCGACTGGATGATCGCCTCGGTGCGCACGATCTCGCGCTCGTCGAAGTTCTCGAGCTGCTGCTTCATGCCGCCCGCGCCCGGCAGCATGCCGAGCATCTTCTTGATCGAGCCGGCGCCGCGCAGCTGCTGCATCTGCGCGAGGAAGTCCTCGAGGGTGAACTGCTCCTTCGCGAGCTTCTCGGCGACCTTCATCGCCTCCTCCTCGTCGAAGGCCTGCTGGGCCTGCTCGATGAGGGTGAGGATGTCGCCGAGGTCGAGGATGCGGCTCGCCATGCGGTCGGGGTGGAACGGCTCGAAGTCGTCGAGCCCCTCGCCCGTCGACGCGAAGATGATCGGGCGCCCGGTGATCGACGCGACCGAGAGCGCGGCACCGCCGCGCGCGTCGCCGTCGAGCTTCGAGAGCACGACGCCCGTGAAGTCGACGCCCTCCTGGAAGGCCTTGGCGGTCGCGACCGCGTCTTGGCCGATCATCGCGTCGATGACGAAGAGCACCTCGTCGGGATCGGTCGCCTTGCGGATGTTCGACGCCTGCTTCATCATCTCGGCGTCGACGCCGAGACGGCCGGCGGTGTCGATGATGACGACGTCGTGGAGGGCGCGACGCGCCTCGGCGACACCGTCTCTCGCGACCTTCACCGGGTCGCCGACGCCGTTGCCCGGCTCGGGTGCGTACACCGGCACGCCCGCCTGCGACCCGACGACCTGGAGCTGGTTCACGGCGTTCGGGCGCTGCAGGTCGCTCGCGACGAGCAGCGGCGTGTGCCCCTCCTTCGCGAGGTGCTTCGCGAGCTTTCCCGCGAGGGTCGTCTTTCCGGCGCCCTGGAGGCCTGCGAGCATGATCACGGTCGGCGGGGTCTTCGCGAACTGCAGGCGGCGCTGCTGGCCGCCGAGGATCGCCACGAGCTCTTCGTTGACGATCTGCACGACCTGCTGGGCCGGGTTGAGCGCCTTGTTGACCTCGTCGCCGAGCGCGCGCTCGCGCACGTGCGCGGTGAACTGCTTGACCACGTCGAGCGAGACGTCGGCGTCGAGCAGCGCGCGACGGATCTCGCGAACGGTGCCGTCGACGTCGGACGCGGACAGCTTGCCCTTGGTGCGGAGGTTCTTGAAGGTCTCGGCGAGGCGGTCAGACAGGTTTCCGAAGGTAGCCATGGTGCCTTCGATTCTAAGCGAGTCCGGATGCCTCCCCGCTGCGCGGGCCGACGCGGCTCCTCCGGCCGGGCGTTCGGCCCTCGAGCGGGGCGCTCAGCCCTCGAAGCGGACGTCGACGATCTCGCGCTCGAGGTCGATCGCGGCGATGAGTCGCTCGTCGGTGTCGTCGGGCGCGAGGGCGTACTCGAACTCGGCGAACGCGTCGCCGGGTTCGTCGGCGTCGGGCCGCAGGTCGACGCGCACGAGGCTGAGCGAACGCAGCGCGTCGACCTGGCGGTCGCCCGACTCGCGGCCGATCGCCGCCTCGATCTCGTCAGCCTGCTCGAGCTCGGGGTCGAGCATCGTGTCGAGGAATCGCACGATCGGCGAGGAGCGGGTGTCGAGCTGGCTGACGAACGCCTGCCGCAGCTCGTCGTCGACGAGCTCGAGCTCGCCGACGATCGCCGACGCGACGTCGAGCGCCGCCGTCGACACCAGGTCGGCGTCGGCGTCGAGGACGACCTCGACGCGCTGGTCGGCGTACTCGAACGTCTCCGACCAGTAGTCGCCGACGAGTCCGAAGTAGTCGTGTTCGATCGACATGGGGCTCTCCTCCCGAGTCCTTGCGCTATCCGACGAGCTTCTGGGCGAAGACGTGCGGCGTGAAGCCGGTGAGGTCGCCGATGCCCTCGCCCTGCCCGATGAGCTTGATCGGCAGGCCGGTCTTCTCCTGCACGGCGAGCACGAAGCCGCCCTTCGCCGATCCGTCGAGCTTCGTGAGCACGAGCCCCGTCACTCCCCCGTGCTCGATGAACGCCTCGGCCTGGGCGAGACCGTTCTGCCCGGTCGTCGCATCGAGCACGAGCAGCACCTCGCTGATGGGGGCCTGCTTCTCGACGACGCGCTTGATCTTGCCGAGCTCGTCCATGAGCCCGCCCTTCGTGTGCAGCCGGCCGGCCGTGTCGATGATGACGATCTCGGTGCCGTCCTGCTTGGCCTTGTCGACGGTCTGGAACGCGACCGAGGCCGGGTCCTGGCCCTCGCGTTCGGGCCGCACGATGCCGACGCCCGCGCGATCGGCCCAGGTGGCGAGCTGATCGACCGCTGCGGCGCGGAACGTGTCGGCGGCGCCGACCACGACGGAGCGGTCGTACGTGCGCAGGAAGCGTGCGAACTTGCCGATCGTCGTGGTCTTGCCGACGCCGTTGACGCCGACCACGAGCACGACCGCAGGGCGCTCGGTGAGTTTCAGCGTCGGGTCGTACTTCGCCAACCGCTCTTCGACGATCTCGCGCAGCATCCGCTGCACGTCCTTCGGGTCGGTCGTCTTGAACCGCTCGACCTGGGCCCTGATCTGGTCGACGATCTCCTCGGTGACCGCGGGACCGAAGTCGGCGGTGATGAGCGCCGCCTCGAGGTCGTCCCACGTGTCCTCGTCGATCGTCTTCGCCCCGAAGATGCCACGCAGGGCGTTGCCGAGCGACCATGAAGCGCGTTCTGCCATGGCTCCAGCCTACGGGGGCGGATGCCTCGGCGACTGCCGTGCCCCGGAGCGCGGGGGCGTGAGCCGCTACCCGGCGGGCCGGGACCGCGCAAGGGGTTGCCACGACGGACGGGCCACGGGAGTCTCGGGGCATCGGAAGGATGCAGATGACCTCGGTGGGATTCCATGCCTCGCACGAGCAGCTGCCGCCCGGGCGGTTGCTCGACGCCGTCAAGCGCGCAGAGGAGGCCGGCTTCGGGGCGGCGATGTGCAGCGATCACCTCGAGCCGTGGAGCGTCCGACAGGGGCAGTCCGGGTACGCCTGGAGCTGGCTCGGCGCGGCGCTCGAGGCCACGCGCTTCTCCATCGGCGTCGTGACGGCTCCAGGACAGCGGTACCACCCGGCCGTCGCGGCCCAGAAGATCGCCACCCTCGCCGAGATGTACCCGGGTCGATTCTGGGCGGCGCTCGGCAGCGGCGAGGCGCTCAACGAGCACGTCACCGGCGACCCGTGGCCGGCGAAGGACGATCGCGACGCGCGGCTCGTCGAAGCCGTCGACGTCATGCGGCGCCTGCTCGCCGGCGAGGAGGTGACCGCGAACGGGCGGATCCGCGTCGATCGCGCGCGGGTGTGGAGCCTGCCGGTGGTGCCGGCGCCGCTCCTCGCCGCCGCGGTGAGCGCCGACACCGCGCGCGCGGCCGCCGGCTGGGCCGAGGGCGTGATCACGGTCGACCAGCCGCGGGACGCGCTCCGCGAGTTCATCGACGCCTATCGGGGCGCGGGCGGTCGCGGGCCGGTCGGCGTGCAGGTGCACCTGAGCTGGGCTCGCACCGACGGGGAGGCGCTGGCGATCGCCCACGACCAGTGGCGGCAGGGGCTCGTGCCGGCGCACCTCTCGTGGGAGCTCGATCGGCCCGAGGACTTCGACGCCCGCACCGCCGACGCGACGCCCGAGGAGGTCGCCGCCACGCTGCTCGTCTCGGCCGACCCGGCGCGCCACCTCGCGCACCTGGCGCGCATCGCCGAGCTCGGCGTCGACCGGATCTACCTGCACCACGTCGGCACGGAGCAGGAGGCGTTCATCGACACCTTCGGCGAGCGCGTCGTTCCCGACCTCGAGGCGGTCTCAGCATGAGGATCACGGATCGCAGCGACCTCTGGTGGAAGACCGCGGTCGTCTACTGCCTCGACGTCGAGACCTTCATGGACTGGAACGACGACGGGTTCGGCGACTTCGAGGGGCTCGCCCACCGACTCGACCACCTCGCCGAGCTCGGCGTGACCTGCATCTGGCTCATGCCGTTCCAACCGACCCCCGACCGCGACGACGGGTACGACATCACCGACTTCCTCGGCGTCGACCCGCGGCTGGGCTCGCTCGGCGACGTCGCCGAGTTCACGCGCACCGCCCGCGACCGGGGCATGCGCGTGATCGTCGATCTCGTGATGAACCACACGTCGGCGAGGCATCCCTGGTTCAGGTCGGCCAGGCGGAGCCGGAGGTCGCCGTACCGCGACTGGTACGTCTGGCAGGACGACCCGCCGAAGGCGCCGAACGCGGTCTTCCCGGGCGAGGAGGACTCGATCTGGGAGTTCGACGAGCGCGCCGGCCAGTACTTCCTGCACAGCTTCTACCGTCACCAGCCCGACCTGAACATCGCGAACCCCGCGGTGCGCGACGAGATCGCCAAGACCGTCGGCTTCTGGCTCGAGCTCGGCGTCTCCGGCTTCCGGGTCGACGCGGTGCCGTTCCTCATCGAGCCGCCAGACGGCGTCGACGTCGGCGACCCGCACGAGTTCCTCCGCGATCTCCGGCGATTCCTGCAGCGGCGCTCGAGCGAGGCGGTCCTGCTCGGCGAGGTCAATCTGCCCTACTCCGAGCAGCTCGAGTACTTCGGGCGGGTCGGCGACGCGGCCGAGCTCACGATGCAGTTCGACTTCCTCGGCATGCAGGCCCTCTACCTCTCGCTGGCCCGAGAGGACGCCCGCCCGCTCGCGGCATCGCTCGCGAAGCGGCCGAGCATCGAGCCCGAGGCGCAGTGGGCGAACTTCGTGCGGAACCACGACGAGCTCACCCTCGACAAGCTCTCGGACGCCGAGCGCGACGAGGTCTTCGAGGCGTTCGCGCCCGAGGAGTGGATGCGCGTCTACGGTCGGGGGATCGTCCGACGCCTCCCGCCGATGCTCGACGGGGACCCGCGCCGGATCAGGCTCGTCTACAGCCTGCTCTTCTCGTTGCCCGGAACACCCGTGCTGTTCTACGGCGAGGAGATCGGCATGGGCGAGAACGGCGCGCAGAAGGGCCGGCAGGCCGTGCGCACCCCCATGCAGTGGACCGACGAGCGCAACGGCGGATTCTCGCGGGCGACGCCCTCACGGCTCGCCGCGGCACCTCCGGCCGACGGCTACGCGCCGGAGCACGTGAACGTCGAGGCGCAGATGCACGACCCCGACTCGCTGCTCGCCTTCATCAAGCAGCTCGCGACCAGGTACCGGAGCTCCCCCGAGATCGGCTGGGGCGTGCTCGACGTGCTGTCGACGGGTCTCGACGAGGTGCTCGCGCACCGCATCACGGCCGATGTCGGCCGCTTCGTCGCCGTCCACAACTTCGCCCCGACGCCGACGGTCGTGCCGCTCGAGCTCGGCAGGGTCGCGCCCGACGCCGTGCTGAGCGACCTGTTCGCGCCCGACACCTACCCGCTCGACGAGCGCGGGCGAATCGAGGTCCACCTCGACGCGTACGGCTATCGCTGGTTCCGCATCGTGGAGCCCGACGACCGCCGGCTCACGTGAGCGGCCCCATCGGCCGGGCCCGGGCCCGACCGCCTCAGCTCGCCTGCTGCTCGCGCTCCTCTCGCACGCGCTGCCCGACCACGGCCGAGACGCCGTCCTGGCGCATCGAGACGCCGTAGAGGGCGTCGGCGATCTCCATCGTGCGCTTCTGGTGGGTGATCACGATGAGCTGGCTCGAGTCGCGCAGGTCCTCGAAGGTCGTCAGCAGGCGCCCGAGGTTCGCGTCGTCGAGCGCGGCCTCGACCTCGTCCATGATGTAGAACGGGCTGGGGCGGGCCTTGAAGATCGCCATGAGCAGCGCGACGGCCGCGAGCGAGCGCTCGCCGCCGGAGAGCAGCGAGAGCCGCTCGATCTTCTTGCCGGCGGGCTTGACGCTGACCTCGATGCCGGTCGTGAGCATGTCGTCGGGGTTCGTGAGCGAGATGCTGCCCGCGCCGCCCGGGAAGAGCACGGGGAAGACCTCGGCGAACGCGGCCTTCGTGTCGTCGAAGGCGCTGCGGAAGATCGACTCCATCTTGCCGTCGATCTCCTCGATGATCGTCAGCAGGTCCTTGCGCGTGTTCGCGAGGTCCGTCAGCTGCTCGCTCAAGAACTGGTGGCGCTGCTCGAGCGCGGCGAACTCCTCGAGCGCGAGCGGGTTGACCCGACCCAGCTGGGCGTACTTGCGCTCGGCGGCGGCGAGCCGTCGCTGCTGCTCCTCACGACGGAACGGCACGGCCTCGCCGTCCTCCGTCTCGGCCGGCACCGGCTGCTCGGGACCGTACTCGTCGATGAGCACGGTCTCGTCGAGCCCGAGCTCCGACTCGGCGCGCTCGACGAGCCCCGTCACGTGCAGCTTCTTCTCGTAGATGCGCAGCTCGAGGCCGTGCACGTCCTCGGTGACCGCGTGCAGCCGCTCGCGCACGACCGACTCCTCACGCCGAACCGCCTGCAACTCCTCGTTGCGGCTCGCACGCTCGGCCTCGGCGCGGCCGAGGGCGACGCGAGCCTCGGCGACCGACGCGTCGACCGACGCGAGCGCGGGCGGCAGCGCCTCGGCGACGCGTCGGGCGGCGTCGAGCTGCGCGCGGCGGATGACGGCGCGCCGCGCCGCCTCGTCGGCGGCGCGCCGTTCCTGGTCGAACTGGGCCTCCATCGCCCGGATCCGCGCTTCCTCGGCGCGGACCCGCTCCTTCGCGGTCTCGAGCCTGAGCTTCGCCTCGACCTCGGCCTCGCGGGCGGCCTCGACCGACGCGAGCGCCCCGTCGCGCGCTGCGACGTCGAGCACGGGACGCGGCACGGCGCGTGCCGCCTCGAGGGCGGCCTTCGCCTCGTCGGCGGCGCGTTCGGCGTCCGTGACCCGTTCTTCGGCATTCGCCGACGCCTGCTGCAGTCGCTCGGACTCGGCCTCGGCGGCCTCGGCCTGAACGCGCGCGCGGTTGAGGCGCTCGGTGCGCTGTGCGAGCTGCGCGTCGAACTCGCGCAGCGCCGCGAGAGCGCGCTTCGACTGCTCCTTGGACTGCTCGACGAGCCGGCGCTGCTCGGCGAGTTCGGTGCGGCTGCGCTCGATCTCGCCGCGCACCTCCTCGAGGCGGGCGGCGGCGCGGTCGCGCTCGGCGATGAGTTCGATGCGGCTCTGCTTGCGCCCGGAGCCGCCGCGCACGACGTATCGGCCGATGACGGTGCCCTCGCGCGTGATCACGGTCGCGGGCCGGTCGAGCCCACCGAGCGCGGGTTCGGCGGCGCGAGCCGAGTCGCGGTCGTCGGCGATGAACACCTCGGCGAGGAGGCCGCGCACGCCGGCAGGCGCGGTGACGACCGACGCGGCCGGCGTGAGCCCGGCGAGGGCCGGCGTCGCCGCGGCCTCGACCCCGGGCTCGGCGACGGCGAGCGCCACCCGGCCGAGTTCGCCCGACTCGGCGCGGTCGAGCGCCCGGTACGCGGCATCACGGTCGTCGACGAGCACGGCGTCGGCGAGCGACCCGAGCGCGGCGGCGATCGCTGCCTCGAAGCCGGGCTCGACCTGCATCGACTCGGCGAGGAGTCCGCGCACGCCGTCGACGCCCGCGGCGACGAGCGCGGCCGAGCCGTCCTTCTGGTCGAGGGCGAGCGAGAGCGCCTGGGTGCGGGCGCTGAGCGCCCCCTGCTCGCGCTCGCGGCCGTGCAGCTCCTCGCGGATGCGCTCGATCTCGGCCTCCGCCTCGAAGACCGCGGCCTGGGCCAGCTCGTAGGCCTCGTCGAGGTCGGTCTCGGCCGACTCCTCGACACCTGCCGCGGCCTCGGCCTCGGCGAGCGCGGTGGCCGCCGCCGCACGTCGGCCGGCCGACGCCTCGAGCGCATTCGCGTGCCGCAGCACCTCGCCGCGCACGGCGGCGAGTTTCGAGGCGGCCGAGTCGGCCTGCCCCGACAGCTTCGAGAGTTCGAGGTCGTAGGCCGACACCTCGGCCGACTGCCGGGCGATCTCCTGGTCGACGGCGTCGAGCTCGGCGCGGGTGCGCATCGTCGTCTCGTGCGCCTCGTCGAGGGCGGATGCCGCGGCGCCGATGCCGTCGCGCAGGCCCTCGAGCTCGGCGACGGCGGCGTCGATCATCTCGCGGGTCACGCTCGGCGAGGCATCCGCCTCTTCCGAGGCGCCCTCGAGGAGCGCGATGCGCTGACGGGCGAGCGAATCGAGCGAGCGGAGCCTCGCCTGGGCCTGCTCGAGGGCGAAGCTCGTCGAACGGGCACGGTCGACGGAGTCGCCGCCCTGCGCCTGCTCGAGCGCCGTCACCTTCGCCTGATGCTGCTCGAGCCGTTCCTGCAGCACGAGTCGCTCGGCGTGCCGCTCGTGCTCGCTCTTGCCGTGCTCCTCGAGTGCGCGTCGCAGCCCGACGACCTCATCGGCGAGCAGGCGCGCCTTCGCGTCGCGCACGACCGCGGCGATCGTGGCCGCCTCGCGGGCGACCTCGGCCTGCCGGCCGAGCGGCTTCAGCTGCCGGCGGATCTCGCCCGCGAGATCGGAGAGGCGAGTGAGGTTCGTCTGCATCGCGTCGAGCTTGCGGAGGGTCTTCTCCTTGCGACGACGGTGCTTGAGGATGCCGGCGGCCTCCTCGATGAAGCCGCGGCGGTCCTCGGGAGTGGCGCGCAGCACCTGGTCGAGCTGTCCCTGGCCGACGATGACGTGCATCTCGCGACCGAGGCCCGAGTCGCTGAGGAGCTCCTGCACATCGAGCAACCGGCACTGGTCGCCGTTGATGGCGTACTCGCTCGTGCCGTTGCGGAACAGGGTGCGCGAGATCGTCACCTCGGTGTACTCGATCGGCAGCGCACCGTCGGTGTTGTCGATCGTGAGGCTCACTTCGGCGCGTCCGAGCGGTCCACGGGTCGAGGTGCCGGCGAAGATGACGTCCTCCATCTTGCCGCCGCGGAGGGTCTTCGCGCCCTGCTCGCCCATGACCCAGGCGAGCGCGTCGACGACGTTCGACTTTCCCGATCCGTTCGGGCCGACGATGCAGGTGACGCCGGGTTCGAAGGCGAAGGTCGTCGGCTGTGCGAAGGACTTGAAGCCCTTGAGCGTCAGACTCTTCAGGTACACGCTCCACCCTCTCCTCGCCGCACGAACGCTGCCGACTACGGTATCCGAGGTTCGGGGCCGATCCGCGCACGCGCGCCGCGCTTCGGTGATCGGCCCTTGCCGCCGCCGGGCGGGGTCGATAGTCTGGGCGGCTGCCCGGTCGGCGGCCCGATGCGTCGGAACCCGCACGAGAGGAGCAGCCGATGCCGGTCGAGATCCGCGAGGTGGCCCTCCCCGCGACGCTCGGCGCACCAGAGGCCATCGAGTTCGAACGCGTCGTCGAGTTCATGACCGCCATCGAGGTCGAACGCTGGGGCGACGACCGGTTCGCATTCACCGCCCCGGAGCTCCTCGCCATGTACCGCGACGAGTACCTGCCGCGACGGCTCTTCGCCGCGTGGGACGGCGAGCGTTGCGTGGGTCGCGTGGTGACGTTCTGGGAGGCCGACCCGGCCGCAACGGTGGGCAATCTCATCGTCGAGGTGCACCCGGCGTACCGACGGGCCGGCATCGGTTCGCGGCTGATCGAACGCGCGGAGGCCGTGATCCGCGGGCTCGGACGCCAGGCGTTCGCCGGCTTCGACGACTTCCCGATCGCCGTGACCCAGCGAGCCGGCGAGCGGTTGCGAGCCCCCCAGGGCGATGCCTCGATCCCGGCCGACCTGCCGAGCGTGCGGTTCGCGACCCGGCACGGGTACACGCTGCGACAGCTCGAGCGGCAGAGCGGACTCACGGTCGCGGGGCGTCTCGAGGAGTTCCGCGCCGCGTCCGAGGAGCGCGAGGCCGAGGCATCCGGCTATCGGCTCGTCGGCTGGGTCGACCGAACGCCCGACGAACTCGTCGAGAGCTATGCGGCCGCCCGCGCGCGCATGGCGCTGGACGTGCCTGCGGGCGGCCTGACGATCGACGAGGAGGAGTGGGACGCGGCCCGCGTTCGCGCCCACGAGGATCGCTCGCTCGACGGCGGGCGCTCCCTGCTCGTGCAGGCGGCGGTCGCCCCCGACGGCACCGTCGCCGGGTACACCGAGCTGCTGCTGCCGCCCGGGAAGACGGTCGCCTATCAATCGGACACGCTGGTCGTCGCGGCGCACCGCGGTCACGGGCTGGGCATGCGCGTGAAACTCGCGAACCTCGTGCTGCTCGGCGAGTTCGCCCCCGAACGCACCGATGTCTACACGTGGAACGCCGACGAGAACGAGCACATGCTCGCGATCAACATCGCGCTGGGCTTCGGACTCCGCGGGATCTCCGCCGAGTGGCAGCGCGGCTGAGCGGGGCAGGGGCGGTCAGCCGCGCCGGACGTCATCGCCGCCGCTGGCACCGCGGGCACCGGTGCGACGACCGGTTCATGAACGGCTCGCGCACGATCGGCGTGCCGCAGCGCGAGCACGGTTCGCCCGCGCGCCCGTAAGCGTTGAGCGAGTGCGCGAAGTAGCCCGATGCGCCGTTGACGTTCACGTACTGCGCGTCGAAGCTCGTGCCGCCCTCGACGAGGGCGCGCCCGAGCACGTCGCGCACGGCGGCGAGCAGCTCGGTCGTGCGGCGCCGGCTGAGCGACGAGGCGAGCTGCTCGGGGTGCAGTCGCACCGCCCAGAGCGACTCGTCGGCGTAGATGTTGCCGATGCCGCTGACGACACCCTGGTCGAGGAGCACGCGTTTGATGCCGCTGGCGCGACGTGCGAGCCGTGCGGCGAACAGGTCGTCGGAGAACGCCGGGTCGAGCGGGTCGCGGGCGATGTGCGACACCTGGCTCGGGATCGAGCGCGCCCACTCCCCCGTGACCGACGCCGAGAACCCGGCGATCTCGCCGTCGTCGGTCGGCCCCATACGGTCGACGGCGAGCGAGCCGAAGATGCGCTGGTCGACGAAGTCGATTCGGAGTTCGCCGTGCTCGGGGTGCTCGACGTTCAGTCGTACGCGGGCGTGCCGGTCGTCGCCAGGGTGATCGGGCGTGCGCAGCAGCATCTGCCCGCTCATGCCGAGGTGGCCGACGATCGCGCGGGCACCCGCCCGGTCGCTCGCGACGGTCCCGTCGTCGAGCGGCAGCCACAGGAACTTGCCGCGACGCACGGCCGCGCTCACCCGTGCACCCGCCAGCAGGCGCTCGAAGTCGCCGACGGCCGGATCGTGGCGCTTCAGCGAACGCCGGTCGAGCACCTCTACGGCGGTGATGACGGCGCCGGTCACCGCGGGCGCGAGCCCTGCGCGGACGACCTCGACCTCGGGAAGCTCGGGCAACTCAGTTCGCGCCGTTGAGCAGGGTCCACGCCTCGAGCGCCGCGGCCATCTCGGCCTGCTTCTTGCTCGATCCCTCGCCCGACGCCTGCACGAGCTCGCCGACCGTCACGGTCGCGACGAAGTGCTTGTTGTGGTCGGGGCCGGATTCGGCCACCGAGTACGCGGGTGCAGGGGCGCTGCGCCGCGCCGCGATCTCCTGCAGGCTCGTCTTCGGGTCCATCGCCGCGCCGAATCGCTCGGGGTCCTGCATGAGCGGCGTGATGAGGCGCAGCACGAGACCGGTCGCGATGTCGCCGCCGGCGTCGAGGTAGACGGCGCCGATGATCGCCTCGACCGTGTCGGCGAGGATCGACGGCTTGTCGGCTCCCCCGGTGAGGGTCTCGCCGCGGCCGAGCCGGATGTACCGACCGACGCCGATCGCACGACCGACCTCGGCCAGTGCGACACTCGACACCAGGCTGGCGCGGCGCTTCGCGAGCTCGCCCTCGTCGAGGTCGGGATGGTCGCGGAAGAGCTTGACCGTGACGGCCTGCCCGAGGATCGAGTCACCGAGGAACTCGAGGCGCTCGTTCGTCGGGATGCCGCCGTTCTCGTACGCGAACGACCGGTGCGTGAGCGCGAGTTGGAGCAGGGCGGGATCGATCTCGATCTGCAGCGTCTGCTGCAGTTCGTCGAGCGTGCGATTCTCGCTACCCGTGCGCTCCGTTCGCGTCACGACCGGTCGTCGGTGCGTCTCGGGCCGACTAGACGTCGGCGACCTTGCGGCCCTTGTACTCGAGGAAGAGCGGGGTGCCCGCCGAGTCCTCGACGACCTTCGCGCGGTGCGGAAGGCTGTAGGTGACCTTGCCGTTCTCGACGGTCTTGACGAGCGTGGGGACCTCGGCCTTCCACTGCGAACGGCGCGCGTGGGTGTTGGCGCGTGACTGCTTCCGCTTGGGAACCGCCATGACTATCTCTCTTCTCTCTGCTGATCGGCGCCGGATGACGCATCCGGACCGTTGTCTTCGGAAGCCTGGAACCCCGCGAGCGCGGCCCAGCGAGGATCGCTGTGCTCAGGGGTGACGAGTTCCGGATGATCGGCCAGTCGGAGCCCGGTCTCTGGGTCGAGACCCGGGCAATCCGGTCGGCACACCGGCTGGAACGGCAGTGCCAGCACCACCGCATCTCGGATGAGTGGTTCAAGATCCACGTGGTCGTCTTGAACCTCATACTCGATTGCTTCCCCGCCATGATACCCGAAGAGTTCTTGGAACTCGACTCGGACGGGCAGCGCGATGTCGGTCAGGCAGCGACCGCACTCGCCCTCGGCGGTCGCGTCGACCTCGGCGGTGACGAGGATGCCCTCGTGCACCGACTCCAGCCGGACGTCGAGCTCGACCTCCGAACCGGCGGCGACGGCGACGAGCCCCTCGCCGAACTGCTCGGGCGCGGGCACGGTGATGAACGCTTCGCGCATCTCGCCGGGACGGTTGACGAGGTCGCGCACGTTCACGCTGAAAGGGGACTGCTTGATGGCCACGATCGACGATTCTACGCGCCGGTGGCAGTGCGTTCGCCGAACGCCGGGCGGACCCGGTCGACGAGCGAACGCGGCACGAGCACCGCGCGGTAACGTCCCGCGAGCGGTTCGCCGACCGCGAGCGCGGCACGCGCCGTCGACAGCGCCCCTGCCAGACGTGCGACGGATGCCTCGTCGGCGTGCCGCCCGGGACCGTATCGCTCGAGTTCGACGGCGTCGCGCAGCACGAGGAGCGCCGCGGCCGCCGCGGGCTCACGGAAGCCCTCGCGCTCGGCGAGCGCCACTGCGGCGCCGCGCGGGGTGGCGGTCGCATCGAGTCGCACCCCCAGGTCGCGTGCGCTCGCGACGAGCTCGTCCCACGCGGCATCCGCGGGTCGTTCGCCGCGCCGGATCCGGCGCAACCGGCCTGAGCGCTGAGCGGCGCGCAGCACGGCCGGTGCGATGAGGACCACGACCGCGAGGAGCACGACGATGCCGCCGCGCCACCACCACCCGTCGACGCCGACCGAACCGCCGGCCGACGCACCGAGGCCGCGGTCGGGATCGAGCTCGGGTCGCCCGCTCGGCGCGCCGCTCGACGCACCCGGCGTCGGGGTGGGGGTCTCCGCCGCTTCGCCGGCACCGGGGCGCGAGTAGTCCGGCACGCTGCCCCGGCCGGGCGTGGGTTCGAACGGCACCCAGCCGACGCCCTCGAAGTACAGCTCGGGCCAGGCGTGCAGGTCGTGCGAGTCGACCTCGATGCGCTGCACACCGCCCACCCGCTCCTGGGTCGCGGTGCCCTGCGTGTAGCCGACCGAGATGCGCGACGGGATCCCCGCCTCGCGGGCGAGCACCGCCATCGTCGAGGCGAAGTGCACGCAGTACCCCGACTTGTTCTCCAGGAACTTCGCGATCACCTCGAATCCGCCGCCGTCGTAGCCCTCTTCGACCGGCGCCTCGGTCGAGTACTCGAACCGGTCGGAGCGCAGGTACGACTGGATCGCGACGGCGGCGTCGTACGGGGTCGCCTCGGCGGCCGTCACCGTGTCGGCGGTCTCGGAGATGATCGACGGCACATCGTCGGGCAGTGCGAGGTACGGGGCGAGGTCGTCGCCCCCGGTGGGGCGGGCCGAGCGCAACTGCGCGGGCGTGGGCTGCCGGTCGAGCCAGGTCGCCCGGTACCGCTGACCGCCGGTGTCCGTGTCGACGCTGCGCACGGTGAGCGCGCCCGGATCCCAGAACCAGGAGCCGCTCAGCCCCTCGACGCTGCGCGTCGGGTACGGCAGCGGGAGCCAGGTGGTGCGCACCTCGTCGACGACGATGTCGATCGGGTGCTCCTTCGCCTCCACCTCGCCGTCGAGGCCATCGGGCAACGGCAGCGCGTCCACCGTGTTGTCGGCATCGACGGGCGACTCGGTGACGCCCCACGCGGCGCCCTCGAACCGGTCGAGCGTGAGCAGGGTGAAGTAGGGGCGGTCGTTGTCGCGGGCGAAGTAGTGGAAGGCGGGTCGCGGCTCGGGCCTGCGCAGGTCGCGCCCGAGATCGATGAAGGGGGTCACCCCGCGACCGAAGATCGCGCCCTGGGATCCGGTGCCGAGCAGCAGGCTCGTCGAGATGCTCGGCGTGGAGGCGGCGAGGACGGTCGCGACGAGGATGCCGACGGTCGTCAGGCCGAGCGTCGTGGCGAGGCCCGAGGCGGCGGGCACGCGCGCCGGCGGCACCACCGTCGCGGCTCGCTCGTCGTCGTCGCCGCCCGCGAGGTTCGCGCGCCGACGGACCCGCACGTCGACGCGGAGCAGCAGCAGGTAGGCCGCCGCCGAGAAGACGAGTGCCCACACCTCGGCGCCGGACTCGATGATGAAGCCGGGGATGAGGATGGGCACCAGTGCGGGCGCCGCGGCGAGCGCCGGCATGCGCACGGTCTGCACGAGCACGTCGACGCAGATGGCGAGCACCCCGACGCCGAGCGCGAGGACGAACGACAGGGCGGGCACGGCGATCGCCGGCACCGCCTGCTGCTGGATCGTGCGCTGCGCGCCGTCGAAGAGGTCGCCGAACAGCGGGAAGGTGTCAGCGGTCGGCACGATGAGCGCGAAGCTCGTCCCCCCGCCGAAGACGAGGGTGAGCAGCAGCAGCAGGATCACGAGTTCGCCGAGCGGTACGAGCGAGCCGGGCACGCGGAGGGCGCGCAGCCCGGAACCGCCGAACATCGTGCCGGCCGCGATGAAGGCGCAGAGCCACCACCAGCCGCTGCCGGAGATGAGGGGGCCGAGCGCCATCGAGGCGACCGCGACGAGCAGGAACGATGCTGCCGTCAGCGCGAGGCGCTGCGCGCGGCTCAGCGGGCGGTCATCGGGATGCATCGCGCTCGCCCCCGTCTCCCGGCGCCCCGACGTCGGCACGCAGTGCGATGCCCGCCCACGCGTCGCCGATCGAGGCGGGCCGACGCACTCGGACGACGCGCCAGTCGGCCTCCTCGAGCGCCTCGACGACGCGATGCGACACCGTCTCCGCGACGAACGCGATCGCGGGCTCGATCGTCTGCCGGAGCCCCACGAGCCCCGCGGCGTCGCGCTCGTCGGGCTCGACGAGCACCGCGAACCCCGGCATCCTGGCCTCCCGGGCGCGCGCTTCGCCGCGGTCTCCCCCACCTCGCGGCGCACGGTCGGCTGCGTCGTCGCGATTCGCGACCTCGAGGCGCGCGAGGTCTTCGAGCAGCAGCCGGTCGCCGCCGGGCATGTGGTACGGGCCGCTCGAGTTCGCCGTCGCGATCGACCCGCGTGCCGGGTCGGCGACCGGATCGCAGCGCACTCGGAATCCCCGCTCGAGCAGGTGGACGCCGATCGAGGCCACGACCTCGACGCCGAGTTCGAAGCCGGCGTGCCCGTGCTCTGCGTTCCCGTGGGCGAACGCGCCGGTGCGCGGCCGGCCGGCGAGGGTGGTGTCGACCAGGATGCGGACCTCGGGATCCCCCCGCTGCTCCTCCTCGCGCACCATGAGCTCGCCGCGACGGGCGGTCGCCGCCCAGTTGACGCGGCGCATCGGATCGCCGTAGCGGTACTCCCGTGCGATGAGCTCGTCGGAGTTCGGGTGCGTGCGCCGCTGCAGGCCGTGCAGCACCCCGTCGACACTGGCGGCCGAACCGAGCGCCCGCTCGAGCGGCGTCACCCGGGGGGTGACGACGACCTCGTGGCGTGCTCCGGCGTCGCGATCGATGCGCGCGAGGGCGAACGGGTCGAAGACGCCGACGCGGAGCGGGCCGATGCCGTACACGCCACGCCGCGGGAGGCGGAGCCGGTACTCCAGGTGCACCGTGTCGTCGCCCGACGGCAGCACGCCCTCGTACGGACCGATCGCGGGCAGCACCGCCTCGGGCGGCGCATCGAGCCCCTCGGGAACGCGATCGCGCCAGTGGGCGCCGTCGAAGGTGCGCCGTGCACGGTTCCGCACCGTGATCGCCACGCTCGCGCCCGACCCGGCGCTGACCACGGGCGGGGTGAACGTGCGCGTGACGCCGAGCTTCGGCGCGCGCAGCGCCACGAAGAGGGCCGCGACGCCGGGCATGGCGATGCCGACGAACGCGAGCAGCATGATGTCGCGCAGGTCGAACCACAGCGAGACCGCGAGCAGCACGACGCCGACGAAGAGCAGCGCACCGCCACGCCGGGTCAGCCGCGGCCAGGCGGCGAAGCGAGGAGGGCGCAGGCGCTGCATCTCAGTTCCTTCGTGCGCTGCCGACCGGAACCGGCGTCTCCCCCACGATGCGTCGGACGATGGCGTCGATGAGCGGACCCGCGTCGCGGTCGTGCGCGCCGAGGGCGCGACTCGTCGGCACCAGCCGGTGCGCGAGCACCGGAACGGCGAGCGCGTCGATGTCGTCGGGCAGCACGAAGTCGCGGCCGTGCATCGCGGCATGCGCCTTCGCCGCCCGCACGAGCTGCAGCGTTGCGCGCGGGCTGGCACCCAGCCGGAGCTGACGATCGTCACGGGTCGCACGGGCGAGATCGACCGCGTACTCCTTGACCGGCTGCGACGTGAAGACGTGCTGCACCGCCTCGATCATCGATCGCAGCTCCTCGAGCGAGACGACGGCGGAGAGGTCATCGAGCGGGCTCTTCGTCTCGCGCGTCGAGAGCATCGCGAGCTCGTCGGCCGATGCCGGGTAGCCCATCGAGATGCGGGCCATGAAGCGGTCGCGCTGGGCCTCGGGCAGCGGATACGTGCCCTCCATCTCGACCGGGTTCTGCGTGGCGACGACGGTGAACGGCGCATCGAGCCGATACGTCGTGCCGTCGGCCGTGACCTGGCGCTCCTCCATGCACTCGAGCAGCGCCGACTGCGTCTTCGGGCTCGCGCGGTTGATCTCGTCGCCGATGACGAGGTTCGCGAACACCGGCCCCCGCTTGAACTCGAACCGACGGCTCGACTGGTCGAACACCGAGACCCCGGTCACGTCGCTCGGCAGCAGGTCGGGAGTGAACTGGATGCGGCTGACGGTCGCGTCGACCGAGCGGGCGAGCGCCTTGGCGAGCATGGTCTTGCCGACGCCGGGCACGTCTTCGATGAGGAGGTGCCCTTCGGCCAGCAGCACGGTGAGCGACGCGGTCACGGCGTCGCGCTTGCCGGCGATCACGGTCTCGACGTTCGCGACGATCCCGGCGGCGAGTGCGCCCACCTCGTCGATGCCCATGATCGAGGAGCCGGCCCCGGGCCCGCCCGTCACCGCGACCGCCTCGCTCATGGCGTCATCGCCGTCTCGAGGTAGTCGGCGACGACCGTCGGCACGTAGGGCGCGACATCGCCCCCGAGCGCCGCCACCTGCCTGACGAGCGAGCTCGACACGTGCGCATTCGCCGGGTCGGGCAGCAGGAACACGGTCTCGACGCCGGCGAGGTGCCGGTTCACGATCGCCATCGGCGTCTCGTAGGCCACGTCGACCTGCGAGCGGATGCCCTTCACGAGCACGGTCGCGCCGACGTCGGTGCAGTAGTCGACGAGCAGCCCCATGCTCCACGAGGCGACGACGATGCGCCCCTGGATGCCCGCGTCGGCGATCGACTGCTCGATGAGCGAGACGCGCTGGGCGATGGGCAGCAGCGCCGACTTGTCGGGGTTGTGCACCACGACCACGTGCAGCTCGTCGTAGAGGCCCGCCGCCCGGGCGATCACGTCGAGGTGGCCGCGCGTGACGGGGTCGAACGATCCTGGGACGACGGCGATCCGCTGCATACGCAACAGCGTAGTGTCTCTGCGGAGCCCCGCGGCGTCGGGCCGAGAGTCTCAGCCCTTGCTCAGGTACCCGCTCGCCTCGTCGTCGAGCCGGCGCCGCACGGCGGCCGCGAGCGCCCGATGGTCGGCGAGCCCGGGGTCGGACCCGAGCAGCAGCTCGGCCTCGGCGCGGGCGTCGGCGATGACGTCGCCGTCGCGCACGACGCGGAGGAGCTTCAGCGACGAGCGACCGCCCGACTGCGTGGCGCCCAGCACGTCGCCCTCGCGTCGCAGCTCGAGGTCGACGCGGGCGAGTTCGAAGCCGTCGAGCGTCGCGGCGACCGCCTCGACGCGCTGCAGGGCGAGCGAGCCGGGCACCGCCTGCGTGACGAGCAGGCAGAGCCCCGGGACCGCCCCGCGGCCGACCCGGCCGCGGAGCTGGTGGAGCTGGGAGACGCCGAAGCGGTCGGCGTCGACGACGACCATGACACTCGCGTTCGGCACGTCGACGCCGACCTCGATGACGGTGGTCGAGACGAGCACGTCGAGCTCGCCCGCCGCGAAGGCGCGCATCGTGCGGTCTTTCTCGTCGGCGCTCATCCGCCCGTGCAGCGGGGCGACCCGCAGGTCGGCGAAGCGCGGGTTCGCCTCGAGCTCCGCGAGGACCGAGGCGACGGATGCGACCGGTCCGGCGGTCTCGCCCTCGCCGTCCGCCTCGACGGGCTCGCCGTCGTCTTCGGCGACGCGAGCCTCGATGGCCGGGCACACGACGAATCCCTGGCGCCCGAGGGCGACCTCCTCGGCGAGCCGCTCCCATACCCGCGGCCGCCAGGCGGGACGGATCGCGAGCGGCACGACCTGCGATTCGATGCCGGCGCGGCCCGCGGGCAGCTCGGCGATCGTCGAGACGTCGAGGTCGCCGAACACCGTCATCGCCACCGTGCGCGGGATCGGCGTCGCGGTGAGCACGAGCACGTGCGGCGGTTCGGCGCCCTTGAGGCGCAGCGCCTCGCGCTGCTCGACGCCGAAGCGGTGCTGCTCGTCGACGACGACGAGCCCGAGGTCGGCGAACGACACCCGATCGCCGATGAGCGCGTGCGTGCCGACGACGAGTCGCGACTGGCCGGCGGCGGCCCGCAGCAGCGCCCGCTTGCGTTCGGCGGCCGGCAGCTGCCCGGTGATCAGGGTCGGGATCAGCTCCGCGGCGAGCTCGGGGCCCAGCATCTTCACGATCGAACGCAGATGCTGCGCGGCGAGCACCTCCGTCGGCGCGAGCAGTGCCGACTGCCCGCCCGAATCGGCGACGGCGAGCATCGCCCGCAACGCGACGAGCGTCTTGCCCGAGCCGACCTCGCCCTGCACGAGTCGGTTCATCGGCACGGGTTCGCCGAGGTCGCGCGCGATCTCGTCGCCGACCTGCACCTGGTCGCCCGTGAGCGCGAACGGCAGCGCAGCGTCGAATCGCTCGAGCAGTCCGCCGGCGGTCGGGCGCCGGGCCAGGGCCCGCGTCGTGCGGAGCGCGGCACGCCGTTCGAGGAGCGCCGTCTGCAGCACGAAGGCCTCGGTGAACCGGAGCGTGCGCCGGGCGGCCTTCCACTCCGACTCGTGCTCGGGCCGGTGCACGCGTTCGAGCGCCTCGCGGTGCGCGAGGAGCCCCCGCCCCTCGCGCACCGACGACGGGAGGGGATCGTCGACGGCGCCCAGCCCGTCGAGCAGCACGCCGATCGCCTTGGCGAGCTGCCAGCTCGCGAGCGTCGAGGTCGCGGGATAGATCGGGATGGGCGACTCGGCCCAGCGCTTCGCGGCCGCGTCGCCGACGTCGACGGGTGCGAGGTCGTCGAAGAGCTCGTAGTCGGGATGCGCGAGCTGCCGGTTGCCCTTGTAGTCGCCCACCTTGCCCGCGAAGATGCCCCGCCGGCCCGGACGCAGGTCGTTCTCGCGCCAGCGCTGGTTGAAGAAGGTGAGCGTCAGCACCCCGGTGCCGTCGGAGATCTTCGCCTCGACGATCGAGCCGCGACGCTGGCGCATCTCGCGCACGCGCACCTCGAGCACCTCGGCGACGATCGTCACGTTCTCGTCGAGCGGGAGCGAGGCGAGCGCCGTGAGCTCACCGCGGAGCGCGTAGCGCCGCGGGTAGTGGGCGAGCATCTCGCCGACCGTCGTGTAGCCGAAGGCGCGCTCGACCGCCTGTGCCGTGCGACCGCCGAGGGCGCCCGACAGCTTCGAGTCGAGGGTGAGGCTGCCGGGCACGGCCGGAGCCCCGCCCTCGGTCTCAGCAGGTCGCGCCGTCATGCCTCGATCGTAGGCTCCGCCTCCGTCAGCGCCGCGAGCTCGGCCTTGACGTAGGGATCGTCGGGCCGCTCCGCCGCGAGCGCGCGCTGCAGCTCGAGCGCCTCGTCGTGCCTGCCGAGGCTGCGCAGGCAGCGACCGACCGACCAGCGCGCGACATGGCGCTGCTCGGGGGTGCCGTACGCGTCGGCGGCCTCGACGGCCTGCTCGAAGTGCATGAGCGCACCGGTCAGCCGACCCGAGTCGTGCAGGGTCCAGCCGAGGTTGTTGTGCAGCGCGACGCCCCAGCGCAGCACCCGCGGGTCGCGCGAGCCGTCGAGCACGTCGAAGCCCTCCGTCGCCCACTCCTCCTCGTGACCGGCGTCGTTCAGGGCGAGCATGTGCAGCGCGTCGAGCACGAGGAACGGCGATCCGGCGACGGCGGCCTCGCGGACGCCGCGGGTCAGGTCGGGCACGGCGTCGGCAGGGCGATGATGGGATGCCGCGAGCCGGCCCCGCTCGATCGCCACCCTCGCTCGCAGCTCGGCCGCGTACGCCTCGGGTTCACCGGCCACGGGGCCGAGGGCGGCGACCTCGTCGAGCAGTGCGAGCGCCTCGTCGCCGCGGCCGAGAATGCCGAGCGCTCGGGCGAGCTGCGTGGTCATGACCGCGCGGGTGTGCGCCGGGCTCCCCTCGTCGGCCGCGGCCGCGCGGAAGCGCTCGGCACTCGCCTCGGGATCGGAGAAGTCCCAGAGGCGGTCGAGCAGCTGCTGCTCGCCCCCTCGATGCCGGGACGGTTCGGCGGGTACGCGGTCGGTCGAGCCGGTCTCTTCATCAATCGGGGCAGGCACACTCCCATCATGGCAGTGCCGGGCCGACATCGCCGTGCCGGAAGGTTATGCGTCGCCGGCCTCGTGGCACCGCCGCGCCGCCGCCGATAGGCTGCCGGAGTCATGACCCGAATCATCGCCGGATCCGCCGGTTCGCTCACGTTGCAGGTGCCCCGCTCGGGCACCCGCCCGACGAGCGACCGCGTGCGCGAGGCGATCTTCTCGGCGCTCGAATCGCGCGACGCGATCGACGGCGCGCGCGTGCTCGACCTGTACGCCGGATCCGGAGCCCTCGGGCTCGAGTCGGCGAGCCGCGGCGCGGGCGAGGTCGTGCTCGTCGAGCGCGCGTCGGCCGCGGCCGAGATCTGCCGGCGCAATGCCGACGCGGTGCGTCGCGCGGCCCGGGGCGCCGGCGCCCGCGTTCGGGTGGTGCAACGAGCCGTCGCCGCCTACCTCGAGGGCGCGGCGGCGGGATTCGATCTCGTCTTCATCGACCCCCCGTACGACCTCGGCGAACCCGCCTTGGCGAGAGACTTGGAACTGCTCGCGCCGTTGCTCGCAGAGGACGCGATCGTGGTGGTCGAGCGCAGCAGCCGCTCGCCCGAGCCGACCTGGCCCACGGGCATCGAAGCCTCCCGCCGGCGCGATTACGGCGAGACGACCCTGTGGTGGGCCGACGCCGTTCAGCCCGCCGCGCCGTCCCAGCCCGAGTAGGGGTCCCAGCCGTCGGCGTCGACCGGGCCGCCGTCGAGCAGGATGGCACCGGGGGCGTCGACCACCCGACCGATCGCCTGGAACGGCGCCGGCAGTGCGGCGCCCGGCGGGAAGGTCGCGAGCAGGCCGTGGTCCTCCGCGCCCGCGAGCGCGAGGCGCACGTCGGGGCCGAGCGCCTTCCGCTCGAAGTCGAGACCCACCCCGCTCGCCTCGGCGAGCCGGCGGGCGTCCCGCGCGAGCCCGTCGGAGACGTCGAGCATCGCGGTCGCGCCGGCGATGGCCGCGTCGCGGCCCGCCCCGACGGGTGGGCTCGGAGCAAGCTGCGCCGCGATGAGCTCCCCGTGCCGGTCGCGCAGCGCGGCGGTGCGCCCGGGGTCGGGCCGGCCCGAGGCATCCACCCCCTCGGCGAAGAGCAGTGCGAGCCCGCGTGCCGCGGCACCGCGCGCGCCTGCGTGCGCGACGACGTCGCCGACCCGCGCGCCCGAGCGTGTGACCGGCGCGCGGCCCTCGAGGTCGCCGAACGCCGTCACGGAGATCGTGAGCACCTTCGAGGCCGACAGATCGCCGCCGACGACCCCGCAGCCCGGGGCGAGCGTCGCGAGGCCCTCCCGCAGTCCGTCGGCGATGCCTTCGAGCACGCTCACCGACAGGTCGTTCGGGGCGGCGATCGCGACGACGAGCGCCGTGGGCCGGGCGCCCATCGCGGCGATGTCGGTGAGGTTCGTCGCAGCGGCCTTCCAGCCGAGCTCGAAGGGCCTCGACCACGCGAGCCTGAAGTCGGGGCCGTGCACCATGAGGTCGCACGTGACGACGAACCGCCCGTCGGCCGCGGCGACGACCGCCGCATCGTCGCCGGCGCCGAGGAGCGCCGAGTCGCCGGGGTCGAGCCGCGGAAGGATCCGCGCCAGCACGGCCTGTTCGCCGAGTTCGCCGATCGGGCGGTCGTCGTTGGTCGCGGAGGCGGTCGAGTCGGGCATCCGTCCAGCGTAACGAGCGCCGGACTCGCGAATGGTGTGTAATGGGTCCTTACGAACCCCGCCTCGCTGACGTACGGTGGGTTCGGTACGAGACCCGAATGCGGTGAGTCCACCCCGCTCACCGCCCCTGCAATGGAGCACGCGTGAGCCGTCGGAGCGAGAGAGCAGCACGAACAGCGGGCCGCCGCCGTCGCCGCCGGGTGATCATCGGACTGTCCGCCGCCGCGACCGTCGTCGCGCTCGTCGGCGGCGCCGGCGTCGCCTGGGCCGGCGGCCAGTTCGATCGTTGGCTGCACCCCGAGATCCCCTGCACCGAGCCGGTGGAGCTGACCGTCGCGGCGGACCCGGCGATCGCATCGACCGTCGAGGCGATCGCGGCCGACTACGACGCAGCCGAGGACTCGTGCTCGCGCACCGAGGTGGTCGCGCAGGCTTCGGCCGACACGGCCGCCATGCTCGCCTCGGGCAACGCCTCCGACGTCGACGCCTGGATCCCCGACTCCCCCGTCTGGCTCGTGCGGATGTCGAGCACCGCCCGGTCGCTCGGCCGCCCGGTGCCGGATCTCGCCCTCGAGCGATCGATCGCCTCGAGCCCGGTCGTGTTCGCCGCACGCGCGGACCGGCCCGACGCGGTCGACGGGGAGGACCTCAGCTGGAACGGCCTGCTCAACGACGCGTTCTCGGCGCTGCTGCCCGACCCCGAGGCCTCGTCGGCCAGCCTCAGCGCACTGCAGGCGATGGAACGCCGGGTCGACATCGGGACGACCCGCCAGTTCCAGCAGGCGATGATCGAGCTCAACGACACGATGCCGTCCTCGATCGACGACGCGTTCGCCGCCCTCGACGGCGCCGCCGACGGCACCGTCGTGATCGCGAGCGAGCAGCAGATCGCCCGCCACAACCGGGAGGGCGGCTCGACCCCGCTCGTCGCCCTCTACCCCGCCGACGGCACGCTCGCGCTCAGCTACCCGTTCCTCCGGGTGCTCGACGAATCGGAGCTCGCGAAGAACCTGCCCGCCGCCGACGCCGAGACCGACGAGAGCGCCGACGCCAGAGCCCGGGCGTTGCACGCGCGCGAGCTCGACGCGCTGAAGCTCGCCCTCTGGTCGGCGAAGGACGCGTTCGCCGCCGACGGGTTCCGCGACGGTACCGGCTCGGGCGAGCTCGAACAGGAGGGCGTGCTCGTCGACGCCGTGCCGGTCGACTCGGCCGCCGCCGGCGCGCAGGTCGCGATCCTGCGCACCTGGGGCGTGCTGAGCCTTCGCTCCCGCATCCTCGGCGTCATCGACGTCTCCGGTTCGATGGAGGAGCCGACGGTCACGGGCCTCCGCCGCATCGACCTGCTCACCCAGGCCGCCGCCAAGACGCTCTCGCAGTTCTCGGGCGACGTCGACCTCGGGATGTGGATCTTCTCGACCGCGCGCGCGGGCGATCGCGACTGGGAGCCGCTCGTCCCGATCGACAGTCTCGGCACCGACGACCATCGGGCGCGCATCAACAGCGCGATCGCGTCCCTCCCGGGCCGGCTCGGCGGGGCGACCGGGCTCTACGACACGGTGCTCGCGGCCGTCGCGCAGGTGCGCTCGACCTACGACGCCGATCGCGTGAACTCCGTGCTGCTGCTCACCGACGGCCGCAACGAGGACGAGCACGGCATCTCGCTCGAGACGCTGCTCGAGAAGCTGAAGCAGCTCGACGACCCGTCGAAGCCCGTGCCCGTGGTCATGGTCGGCATTGGGCCCGACACCGACGTGAAGGCCATGCGAGCGATCGCGAAGGCGACGGGCGGCGCCGCCTATTCGGCCGCGAAGCCGCAGGACCTGAGCACCGTGCTCACCGACGCCCTCTCGCAGCGGGCCTGCCGTCCGAACTGCTGAGTCATGCACGTCGAACCCATCGAATGTTGCCGTTCCGACCGGGTGTTGCCGTGCGGCGGGCGACGCTCGGCTCGAACGGCCACGCTCGGGCGACGGGCGACCGCCGTCGGGCGCGGTGGGCCGCGCGCGGCTAACCTGAAGGGGATGGACCACCCGAACGCGCGTCTGCGTCGCGCCCGCCTGCCCCTCGTCGCCGCCTGCGCCGCCGCGCTCGCGATCTCGCTCACCGGCTGCAGCCAGCCCGTGCCGATCGACCCCGCCGACGAGGCGAGCTCGCCCGACTGCGCGGCCGTCGTCGTACGCCTGCCCGACGTGCTCGCGAAGGGCACCGGCGAGGAGCAGGCCGAGCGCGAGACGAACGCCCAGGGCACGGGCGCTTGGGGCTCCCCCGCCTCGGTGCTGCTGCGCTGCGGCGTCGAGCCTCCCGGGCCGACGACCGACCGTTGCGTCACCGTCAACGGCGTCGACTGGATCATCGACGAGACCGACGCCCCGAACTACCGCTTCACCACCTACGGGCGCACCCCGGCGGTCGAGGTGCTCGTGGACAACGACGTCGTCTCGGGCACCACGGCCATCACCGAACTCTCATCCGCCGTCTCGGTCATCCCCTCGGAGACCGAGTGCACGTCGGTCGACGACGCGACCACCGCGCCCGGCACCGACGGCTGAGCCGGAACCGGGGGCCGCACTTCGCGTGCTACCGGGCACCGGTCGCGTGCCCGACCTCGATGAGCTCGGTGATGAGCTCGGGATAGCTGAGGCCCGAGTTCAGCCAGCACGTCGGGAACATCGAGATCGGCGTGAACCCCGGCATGGTGTTGATCTCGTTGACGACGAACCCCTCGCCGGTGAGGAAGACGTCGACGCGGGCGAGGCTCTGGCCGCCGATCGCCTCGAAGGCTCGGCGCGCGACGCGCTGCAGCTCGAACAGCTCGCCGTCGCCGAGGTCGGCCGGGCAGACGAGTTCGACGCCCGGCGCGTCCAGGTACTTCGCCTCGAAGTCGTAGAACTCCCGCCCGGTCACGACGATCTCGCCGGCGACGCTGACCTGCGGCGTTCCGTCGCGCCCCTCGAGGACGGCGCACTCGATCTCACGGCCGACGACGCCCGACTCGACGAGCACGGTGCCGTCCTCGGCGAACGCCACGTCCAGGGCCTCGTGCAGCTTCGCCCAGTCGTCGACCTTCGTGACGCCGACCGACGAGCCGGCCCGGGCCGGCTTCACGAACACCGGGAGGCCGAGGCTGTGCACCCGGCGATGCCACAGCTCGGGGTCGCGGTCGATCGCCGCGCGCGTCACGGTCACCCACGGCGCGACGGGGATGCCGGCACCCTCGAGCACCGTCTTCGTGAAGTGCTTGTCCATGCCGAGCGACGAGGCGAGCACGCCGTTGCCGACGTAGGGCAGGCCGACGAGCTCGAGGAGGCCCTGGACGGTGCCGTCCTCGCCGAACCGGCCGTGCAGGATCGGGAAGACCACGTCGACGTCGCCGAGCGAGCGCGTGCCCGAGGCATCCGACACGGTGAGCTCGCGCGACGAGGCCGACTCGGGCCAACGCACCCGGGTGCCGTTGTCGACGACCTCGGGCAGGTGGGCCGGATCGAGCGCGAATCGCGTCGGGTCGTCGGCCTCGAGCACGTAGGCGCCGTCGCGCGTGATCCCGACGGGGATCACCTCGAACCGGCTACGGTCGATCGCCCCCAGCACCCCGCCCGCCGTGGCGCAGCTGATCGAATGCTCGCTTGAGCGCCCGCCGAACAGCAGAACCACCGTGAGCTTGTCCATCTTTCGTCCTTTCGCCCTGCGGCTCGTCGTCGGTCGTGAGGTGCGGCGCGATGTCCTTGGGGTCGAGGGTGCCCGCGAGCACCTGTCGCACCTGCTCGACGATGGGCATCTCCACGCCCTTCGCCCGCGCGAGTTCGAGGATCGGCCCGACCGAGGCGAGGCCCTCGGTCGTCTGCTGCATGCGGTTGACCACGTCGTTGAGGTGGTAGCCCTGGCCGAGCAACCGCCCGGCCGTGTTGTTGCGCGAGAGGGGCGACTGGCTCGTCGCGATGAGGTCGCCGAGTCCGGCGAGGCCCGACAGCGTCTCGGGGTGGGCGCCGAAGGCGACGGCGAAGTCGCTCATCTCGACGAGGCCGCGCGTGATGATCGACGCTTTCGTGTTGTCGCCGTAGCCGGCACCGTCGACGATGCCGATCGCCACGGCGATGAGGTTCTTCAGCACGCCGCCGAACTCGGTGCCGATGACGTCGGTGTTGACGAACGAGTGGAAGTAGCGGTTGCGCGCGACGCTGGCGACGGCCTGCGCGGTCTCGAGGCTCGTCGACGACACGACGGCGGCCGTCGGCTGCTCCTTCGCGATCTCGAGCGCGAGGTTGGGGCCCGAGATGACGGCGATCTGCGATTCGTCGATGTGCAGCACCTCGGCGATGACCTCGCTCATGCGAAGGCCCGTCGACTTCTCGACGCCCTTCATGAGCGAGACGACCTTCGCCTCGGCGTGCAGGTGCGGCGCGATCGTCTTCAGGTTGTCGCGCAGCGACTGGCTGGGCACCGACACGAACACCTGCTCGGCCCCGGCGAGGGCGAGGTCGAGCCGGCTCGTCGCACGGAGGTTCAGCGGCAGATTGACACCCGGGAGGTAGTCGCTGTTGCGCTTCGCCTCCTGGATCTCGCGGGCCATCTCGGGCCGCCGGGCCCACAGGACGACGTCGGCACCGCCGTCGGCGAGGATCTTCGCGAAGGTCGTGCCCCAGCTGCCGGCGCCCAGCACGGCCACACGAGTGCCGTGCGGCGGCTTCTGTCTACTCTTCAAGGCGCCCCGTCTCCTTCTGGCCGTGGGCGGCCGGGTTCCAGCGCTCGGCGGGTGCGGGCTCGCCGCGCACCTCGGCGAGGAGCTCGGCGATCGCGTCCATGAGCTCGCCGGTCGCCTTCACGAGCATCGCCTGGTCGATGGGCTTGTCGCGGTAGGCGCTGAGGTCGAAGGGCTCGCCGATGATGACGTCGATCGTCTTGCGAGGGAACAGGCTGATCTTCTTGCCGTAGCGGGGCAGCACGGCCTGGGTGCCCCAGTGGGCGGCCGGCACGATCGGGATGCCTCGCTCAAGTGCGATGCGCACCGCGCCGGTCTTGCCGCGCATGGGCCAGAGGTCGGGGTCGCGGGTGAGCGAGCCCTCGGGGTAGACGATGACCATCCGGCCCTTCTCGACGAGCTCCTCGGCGGCACGCAGCGCCTGGTGGCCGTTGCTTCCGGTTCGTTCGACCGGGATCTGGCCCGAGGTGCGCAGGAACCAGCCGAGCACGGGGTTCTTGAAGAGCGACGCCTTCGCGAGGAACCGCGGCGCGCGACCGAGCTTCCAGCTCGCGGCGCCCATCACGACGGGGTCGATCTCGCTGTAGTGGTTCGGCGCGAGCACGAACGCACCCGAAGCGGGCATGCGCTCTCGATGGTGGAACCGGAAGCGCATGCCGAGGTTGATGATCGGCAGGATGAGGACGGCGAGCACCCAGAAGAACGACGGTCGACGGGTCTCGGACCGCGGTTTGGCAGGGGTGATCGCCTCGGAGGTGTCGTGTGGCACGCCCCTATTATCCTTCGAGTTCGAAATCCGCCCCGAGCAGCTCGAGCTTCGTGATGAAGTCCTCGTACCCGCGGGCGATGATGCCGACGTTCGAGACCGTCGAACGCCCTTCGGCCGTGAGTGCCGCGATCAGGTGGCTGAAACCGCCGCGCAGGTCGGGCACCTCGATGTCGGCGCCGGTGAGGGTCGCCGGGCCGGAGATGACCGCGGAGTGCTTGAAGTTGCGCTGGCCGAAGCGGCAGGGCCGACCGCCGAGGCACTCCTTGTGCACCTCGATCGACGCGCCCATCTCGACGAGGGCGTCGACGAAGCCGAAACGCTGCTCGTAGACCGTCTCGTGCACGATCGAGACGCCCTTGGCCTTCGCGAGGGCGACGACGAGCGGCTGCTGCCAGTCGGTCATGAAGCCGGGGTGCACGTCGGTCTCGATGATCACGGGCTTCAGCTCACCACCGGGGTGGTAGAAGCGGATGCCCTCCTCCTCGATCTCGAAGGCGCCGCCGACCTTGCGGAAGACGTTGAGGAACGTGAGCATCTCGGCCTGTCGGGCACCGCCCACGAAGATGTCGCCGTCGGTCGCGAGTGCCGCGGCCGCCCAGCTCGCGGCCTCGTTGCGGTCGAAGAGCGCGCGGTGCGTGTAGCCGTCGAGCTTGTCGACGCCCTCGATGCGGATGACGCGGTCGGTGTCGACCGTGATGATCGCGCCCATCTTCTGCAGGATGTTGATGAGATCCATGATCTCGGGCTCGATCGCGGCACCCGAGAGTTCGGTGATGCCGTCGGCGAGGACGGCGGTGAGCAGGACCTGCTCGGTCGCGCCGACGCTCGGGTACGGCAGCGACACCTTGGCGCCGTGGAGGCCGCCGGGCGCCGACATGCGGATGCCGCTCGGCAGCTTCTCGACGATGGCACCGAAGTTGCGCAGCACCTCGAGGTGGTAGTCGATCGGCCGGTCGCCGATGCGGCAGCCGCCGAGATCGGGGATGAACGCCTCGCCGAGGCGATGCAGGAGCGGTCCGCAGAACAGGATCGGGATCCGGCTCGAGCCCGCGTGGGCATCGATGTCGGCCATGTGCGCGGTGGCGACGCCCGACGGGTCGAGGATGAGCTCGCCCTCCTCGATGCCGTGCGTGACGCTCACGCCGTGCACCTCGAGCAGCCCCCGCACGATGCGCACGTCGCTGATGTTCGGCACGTTCTTCAACACGCTCGGGGTGTCGCCGAGGATCGCCGCCACCATCGCCTTCGTGACGAGGTTCTTGGCGCCCTTCAGCTCGATCCTGCCGCGGAGCGGCTTGCCTCCGTTGATCGTGATCTTGTCGACGTTCAACCCGACTGCCGTTCCATGGTTCTTGGCATCTTGCCCGAGTGTGTTCACAGACTCCCTGATTCCGCCGGCTCCCTGATGGGGAGCGTCTTGGGCCGCCATGCCGCTCGATGTGTCTCGAACTCGGCGATGGCCGCTTCGTCCCGGAGGGTGAGGCCGATGTCGTCCAGGCCCTCCAGAAGCCTCCACCGAGTGTAGTCGTCGATGTCGAACGGCACGGTGAGCGCGCCCGCGCTCACCGTTCGTGCAACGAGATCGACGGTCACCGCTATTCCCGGGTCGGCTTCGACGACCGCCCACAGGCGCTCGATGTCCTCGTAGGCGACCTGTGCGGCGAGCAGGCCCTGCTTGCCCGAGTTGCCGCGGAAGATGTCACCGAACCGCGAGCTGATCACGACGTCGAAACCGTAGTCGCGCAACGCCCAGACGGCGTGCTCTCGGCTCGATCCGGTGCCGAAGTCGGGGCCGGCGATGAGCACCTTCGCGCCCGCGTACTCGGGCCGGTTGAGGATGAACTCGGGGTCCTGGCGCCAGGCGTGGAACAGCGCGTCGTCGAAGCCGGTCTTCGTGACCCGCTTGAGGAAGACCGCGGGGATGATCTGGTCGGTGTCGACGTTCGAGCGGCGCAGCGGCACGGCGACGCCGGTGACGGTCGTGAGCTTCTGCATCAGCGGGCCTCCCCTTCGGTCTGCAGATCCCAGGGGCTCGAGAGCGTGCCCCTGATGGCGGTCGCGGCCGCGACGAGCGGCGAGACGAGGTGCGTGCGGCCGCCCTTGCCCTGCCGGCCCTCGAAGTTGCGGTTCGAGGTCGAGGCGCAACGTTCGCCCGGGGCGAGCTGGTCGGGGTTCATGCCGAGGCACATCGAGCAGCCGGCGAAGCGCCATTCGGCGCCGAACGCCTCGAACACCTTGTCGAGCCCCTCGGCCTCGGCCTCGAGGCGCACGCGTGCCGAGCCGGGCACGACCATCACCCGCACGCCGTCGGCCTTCTGCTTGCCCTCGATGACCGACGCGAACGCGCGCAGGTCTTCGATGCGGCTGTTCGTGCACGAGCCCATGAACACCGCATCGACCTTGATGTCCTTGAGCGGCGTGCCCGGCTCGAGGTCCATGTACTCGAGCGCGCGCTCGGCGGCCGCCCGCTCGTGCTGGTCCGCGATGGCGGCGGGATCGGGCACCGACTCGGAGAGCGACACGCCCTGGCCCGGGTTCGTGCCCCAGGTGACGAACGGCTCGAGCGCGTCGGCGTCGATGAACACCTCGGCGTCGAACTCGGCGCCCTCGTCGGTCGGCAGCGTCTTCCAGTACTCCACGGCCGCATCCCACTCGGCCCCCTCGGGCGCGTGCGCGCGACCCTTCAGGTACGCGAAGGTGGTCTCGTCGGGGGCGACCATGCCGGCGCGCGCGCCGGCCTCGATCGACATGTTGCAGATCGTCATGCGACCGTCCATCGACAGCTCGCGGATCGCCGAGCCGCGGTACTCGAGCACGTAGCCCTGGCCGCCGCCCGTGCCGATCTTCGCGATGACGGCGAGGATGATGTCCTTCGCGGTCACGCCCGGCCGCAGGGCGCCGTCGACGTTGATCGCCATGGTCTTGAACGGCTTCAGCGGCAGCGTCTGCGTGGCGAGCACGTGCTCGACCTCGCTCGTGCCGATGCCGAACGCCATCGCGCCGAAGGCGCCGTGGGTCGACGTGTGCGAGTCGCCGCAGACGACCGTGATGCCGGGCATCGTGAGGCCGAGCTGGGGCCCCACGACGTGGACGATGCCCTGCTCCTTGTCACCGAGGGAGTGCAGGCGGATGCCGAACTCCTTCGCGTTCCTGCGGAGGGTCTCGATCTGCGTGCGGCTCGTCGGGTCGGCGATGGGTCGGTCGATCTGGAGCGTCGGCGTGTTGTGGTCTTCGGTCGCGATCGTGAGGTCGGGGCGGCGCACCGGGCGCCCGGCCATCCGCAGGCCGTCGAACGCCTGGGGGCTCGTGACCTCGTGCACGAGGTGCAGGTCGATGTAGATGAGGTCGGGGGTGCCGTCTTCGCCCTGCTTGACCAAGTGGTCGGTCCAGACCTTCTCGGCCAGGGTGCGGGGACGTGCGACAGCGTCGTGCGCAGCGTTCATTCGTTCGTCTTCCTTCGAGGATCGGTTTCGGCCGACGACGGACTCCGCGACGGGGACGGCCTCAGATCGAAGCCCCGTCGCGGCGACGAAGGAGAAGTCGTGGCGCGCGCATGCCCATCAGGCTAACACCTCGCCGCCGGCGCTTCGGCCGCGAGCGGACATGTGGCGGTCATCGGGCGTCACGCCGAGGGATCCGCGATCAGCGGTGCGTCCCGGCGCCGTCGACCCGCAGCCCGAACTCGCCGAGGTACAGCGCCGACCCGAGGGGCACCACCGTCGCCTCGCCCGGTGGCAGCTCACGCACCGGTGCGCCCGGCGCCTCGACTCGCACCCCGTTCGTCGACCGGAGATCGGTGACGCGCACGCCCGCCTCGACGGGCTCGACGTACGCATGCGTCTTCGAGACGGTACGGGCGGGATCGTCGACCGCGACGGCGCGAGCGCCGGGCACCGCGGACGGCGCCGGGTCGCGGCCGAGCACGACCGGTTGGTCGATGACGGCTTCGAACCCGGATGCCGCGACGAGACGCCGTGCGGGCGCACCGGGCCGCGGAGGCGGAGCCGCCGGCCCCGCCGCCACCACCGGTGCGGGATGCTGCGGCGGCGCCGGAAGCGGTGTTCCGGGCGCGCCGATGACCGGCCCGCCCGGGGCGAAGGTCGGCAGCGTCCTCGGGACGGCCCGAACCGTGCGATCGGGCGCATGCGGCTGCGGCGCCGAGGGCACGATCCCCGGCGGGGGAACGATGAAGTCCGATTCACCCACCGTCCCAGCCTACCGACGACGACGGATCCGATAGCGACTGATGAATCGCCGGGCTCTGCCGACGGCCGCGGTCACCGCGGCCGTCGCCGCCTCGGCCTCGGTCCAGCGACGGGCGACGACCTCGTCGGACACGGGGCGGCCGTCGAAGACGTCCCGGTCGATCGTGGAGGCGAGCGTCGACAACGGCACGCCTTCGGCCGCGGCATCCGCGCCCTGCATCGCATCGCCGAGCCCCTGCTCGACGACCTGCTGCTCGAGGGCCCTCGCGGACTGCAGGCGCGTCGCTCGCGTCGGCGGCTCGAAGCCGAGCTCTGCGTAGCGGTCGACGAGCTCGTCCCAGGCGGCCGCGGCCTGCCGGTCGTTGGGGCCGGAGCGACGCCGCCGGCGCCGTGCCGCCTTGATCAGCGCCGCGGCGAGCATCGGCAGGAAGACGAGCGCCGCGGGGATCGCGATCGACCCGAGTGCGATCCACACCCATCCCGGAATCTGGAAGGGCCGATCCTTGTCGTCGTCGTCCGTGTCGTCGATCTCGACGGTGGCGAGCAGCTCGTCCTCGGTCTGCTCGGCGCGCGGCGGCTGGCGCACCTGCGGCTGCGGCTCCGACTTCGGCTTCGGGGTCTCCTCCTTCGGCACGTCGACCTGGTCGGGCGTGGGGTGGAAGCTCACCCAGCCGATGCCGTCGAACGCGACCTCGACCCACGCGGTGACGTCGTCGCCGACGACCTCCACCTCGTCCTGTCCTTCCGCGACGTCGGGTGCGAACCCCATCACGACGCGCGCCGGATAGCCCAGATCGCGGGCCATGAGCGCCATCGCGGCGGCGTACTGCTCGGCGTCGCCGACCATCTGCGATCGCGTGAAGAGCTCGGTGATGCGATCGGCGCCGTGCCCCGCGCGCGACGCCACCTCGTCGGAGGCGAGGCCGTGGCTCAGGAATCCGTTCGTCTTGAGCGCCTTCTCGATCGCGCGCAGCTGCTCGATCGGGCTCGCGGCGTCGCCGGCGAGCTCGCTCGCCTTGGCCTCGGCCACGTCGGGCGAGTTCTCGACGATCGGCAGGGTGAGGTCGGCGACGGGCACGTCGAGCATGTCGTCGGTGTCGGGCTCGCGCTGCACGTTCGCCGTGAGCTCGTACCGGGTGCCCTCGCCGATGCCGCTCGTGAGCACAGCGGTGCCCGCGTCGGGGTTGTAGCGCAGGTCGCCCGCGCGGGCGGCGCTGGCGGCATCCTGCAAGTGCAGGCTACTGCCGTAACCGACGGTCGGGAGCCAGACGTCGGAGTAGGCGCCGACCTCGATCTCGACGTCGCGCTTCGAGCCGAGGTCGGCGAGTCCGGGCTCGGGCAGCGACTCGCCCACGATGCCGTACCCCGCGTCGGACCCGGCGTCCTCGGGACCGGCGACGTTCCAAAGGCGGCCGGTGTAGGAGTCCATCGTGGCCAGCCGCAGGGTGTCGCCCGGTTGGAGGCCGCGCACCGTGAACAGCGTCTCCTCGGCGAGGTCCTTCGTGTACTTGCGGAATCCCGACAGCGGGCTCGGGAACTCGAGCGGGTCGAAGGGCGGCACGACCTCGTCGCGCAGCACGAAGCGCTCGGGACTCACCGGTGCGAACGCGACGCCCGCAATCGCGCCGATGGCGACGGCTCCGGCGACGACCGCGCTCGTGCCGGTGATCTTCTGCCGGCGCAGGCGCTTCGCCCCCTCTCCCGTCGCCTCGACGGTCGTCCCGCGGTGCCACGCGATCCAGACCAGGGCGATGACCGCGAAGGCGACGCCGCGGACACCCGCGAAGTACGGCTCGTCGGTGCCGAGCAGGATGCCGGAGAGGTAGAGGAGGGCTGGGCCGATGACGAGCACGCTCGCACGCAGTGCGGTTCGACGCTTGGGCAGCCATCGGGTCGCGAGCATCGTGCCGACGAGCGAGACGAGCCAGGCGGCGAAGTAGGGCAGCGCCGCGATGTAGTACGGCGCCTCGACCGGTGTGCCGATCGTGACGATGTCGGCCCAGCCGAAGACGGCCCCGTAGGCGAGCCCGGCGAGCGACGTGAGCGAGGGCAGCACGGCGAAGAGTCCGGTCTCGGGCATCGTGAACGGCGTGCCGAGGATGAAGTAGGCGGCGACGGCGACGAGCACGGTCGTGAGCACGCCGAGCCGCCAGACCGCGCCGGCGACGGCCGCGAGGGTGCCGACGACGAGCCCGGCGATCGCCGCGACGAGGAAGTTGAGGTCGCCGAAGCTCGTCTCGTAGCCGACGATGCCGAGCAGCGACAGGAGGCTCAGCACGAGCAGGTCGCTGACGACGTTGCGGGGCAGGCGTCTCATGGGCGCACCCTCCGCATCAGCCGAGGAAGGTCGGCGAGCTCGCCGATGGTTGCGACGGTCATGCCCGCGATCTTCGTGAGCGAGCTCGGCGCGCCGAGGTCGATGCGCACGGCGACCGTCTGGGTGTCGTTGCCGAACACCGTCTCGACGGCGCGGAACTCGGCGAGCGGGAGCTGCGAACCGCCGACCGCGATCACGACGCTCGGGGCCGGCAGGCGCTTCGTCGCCTCGCGCACGAAGTCGCGCATCGTCGGGTAGGCGCGGTCGACCGGCTCGATGCGGCACGAGTCATCCAGCAAGGTCGTCGGCGTCGCCGTGCGCAGGGAGACCCGTTCGGTCGCGACCGAGAGCCGCGTCTTGTCGCGGATGACCTGCACGCCGATCGAGGCGAGCACCGACACCCCGAGCTCGAACTCGTCCTCGGATGCGTAGTGCGCCCGCTCGGTCGACTGCAGGAGCGCGAGCTGCGAACGACGCGTCTCCTCGTACTGGCGGACCATGAGCTGCCCGGTGCGGGCCGACGTGCGCCAGTGCACGTTGCGCAGCGGGTCGCCCGGCTCGTAGGCGCGCAGGGCGTGGAACGAGATGTCGTTGTTCGTGATGACCTTCGTGATCTCGCCCTCGAGGTCGCGGACGAGGCCCGCGGCCGACGGCAGCAGGCGCGCGGTCACCGGGTGCACGAAGAGTTCGACCGGGTCGGTCCAGCGCACCGTCCGGCGCAGCATGCCGAGCTGGTCGCCGCGGACGGAGACCGCAGGGCCGGCGACGATCACGGCGCGGCGGTTCGTCGGCACGGCGAAGAGCTCCTCGTGCTCCTCGCCCGGTGCCAGCTGCGGCACGACGAACTCGGCGAGCCCGGCGCCGACCGGGAGCTCGATGCGCGCGGGCGCCGACGGCGCGCCGCCCGCGTTGCGGACGGCGAGCCGTCCGAGTGCGCGTTCACCGGCGACGACTCGGGCGGGCTGCAGCTCGATGCCGACGTCGAAGTGCATCCGACCGAACACGAACGCGATCGAGACGAGCACCGCCGCGAGCAGGGTGAACCCGAGGAACGCGAACTCGATCCAGCCGAAGGCCCACGCGAGCACGAGCGAGACGACGGCGGCGGCGAGCACGAGCCATCCCGTCGTCGAGATCACGCCCGTGACCGGCTCGCAGAAGGCGGCCACCGCGCGCGCCGCGCGCACGACGGCGCGCCGAGCCGCCGTCAGCGACGTCCCGAGCGAACGCGAGACCGTCCTGAGTGCGATGCGTGTCTGCGAGGGCGCCTGCGCCTGGGCCTCCCGCGTGCCGGCCGGTACGCTCATGCCGCCCGGTACGCCGGCGGAGCGACCTCGACCAGGACCCTGTTCACGATGTCCGTCGCGGTCACGCCCGCGAACTCCGACTCGGGATCCACGATGATGCGATGGGCCAGCACCGGCACGGCCAGGTCGCGCACGTCATCGGGCGTGGCGAACGTGCGGCCACGCGAGATCGCTCGCGTCTTCACCGCCCGTGCGAGGGCCAGTGCGCCGCGCATGCTCACGCCCAAGGCCGAATCCCGGTCGTCCCGGGTCGCCGCGACGAGCTCGTTCAGGTACGACAGCACGGCCGCGTCGACGTACACGTCGCTCGCGAGCGCGGACATCGTGGTGATCGACTCGGGGGCGATGATCGGCGACACCTTCGACGCCCGCGCACGGTTCGCCGAGTCGAGCAGCAACGTCACGGCGGTGTCGTGGTCGGGGTACCCGAGCGAGGTCTTGATCAGGAACCGGTCGAGCTGCGCCTCGGGCAGCGAGTACGTGCCGGCCTGCTCGACCGGGTTTTGCGTCGCGATCACCATGAAGGGCGACCCCACCTCGTACGAGACGCCGTCGACCGTGACCCGGCCCTCCTCCATCACCTCAAGGAGGGACGACTGCGTCTTCGGGCTCGCCCGGTTGATCTCGTCGGCCAGCACGATCGAGGCGAAGATGGGGCCACGATGGAACTCGAACTGCCCCTTGCCCTGGTCGTAGATCGTGACGCCGGTGACGTCCGACGGCAGCAGGTCGGGCGTGAACTGGATGCGCGAGTTCGTGCCGTCGAGGGTGTTCGCGAGGGCCTTCGCGAGCACCGTCTTGCCCGTGCCGGGGAAGTCCTCGAGCAGGACGTGCCCGTCGGAGAGCAGTGCCGTCACGACGAGCTCGATGACCTCGCGCTTGCCGAGGATGGCGCGGTCGACGTTGTCGACGAGCTTCGAGAACGCGTCCTGGAACCACAGGGCCTGTTCTTGGGTCACTGACATGCGGGTTTCGTCTCTCTCTTGCTTCGTTGCCGTCGGGTCACACGCGTCACCACGTGTTGTACGGGATGCTGTTCCACTGGCTGCCGCTGATCGCGCCGAGGGTCTTCGAGGTGCCGCCGCTGACGTTCTCGAAGCGCACCGCGATCGTCTCGCCCGCGGCACGCCGGCCGAGGTGGTTCTGCAGCTCGAGTCGGCCGTCCGCGCCGACGTCGTAGGTCCCCTTGTAGTTGCCCCACGAGCCGTTGACGGTCACGTACACCTGGTAGCGGCCCGGGTCCATGTTGCTCCAGCTGATGCGCACGTTGGCGCAACCGCTGCCGCCGCTGTCGCAGGCGCGGCTCCCGCCCTTGCCGATCGAGCCCGAAGCCTGGGGCGGCGGACGGTTCTCGACGCTGAACCTGATGGAGTTCGCGGGGCCCTCCTTGCCGCTGCCGTTGTTCCTCGCCTTGACGTCGACCGTGTGGCTGCCGGCGCCGAGGTTGCCGAACGTGTGGGATTGCGCGGTCGACCAATCCGACCAGCCGCCGCCGTCGATGCGCCACGAGTACTGCACGCCTCCGCCACCCGTGTCGGCGGGCGGATCCCACGCGACCGTGACGTCGGCGGGCGCGTAGCCGATGCCGCCCGTGCGCAGGTTCGTAGGCTGGGTCGGCGTGCCGTACGGCGTCTGGGTCATGCTGTTCGACGCGTCGGACGTGCCCTTCGCGTTGACCGCGCGCACGGTGAACGTGTACGCCGCACCGTTGCGGAGGCCGTCGATCGTCTGCGGCGTGCCGGCTGCGGCTTCGCCGAACTCCCTCGAGCCGCCGTCGTAGCTCACGATGTAGCCCGTGATCGGCGAGTTGTTCGTGGCGTTGGCGCGCCATGTCACCTGGATGTTGCCGTCTCCGCTCGTCGCGGCGGTGAGCGTCGGCGGGTCGGGCCGATCCCTGACGATCACGGTGACGCGTCCCTGCACCTCGCGCGCCGGGTCCATCGTGGCGTCGCCGATGCGGTAGATGACGCTGAGCTCGCCCGTGAACGATGCACCGGTGCGCACCGTGATGTCGGACTCGGTGTGGCTCACCGACGCGTTCGAGCCCACGCTCGCCGAGTCGATCTCGGCTGCGACGACGCGCAGCTTCTCGCCCTCCGCGTTGAACGGGTTGAAGTCGTTCTCGAGGACGTCGACGAGCTTCGAGTCGCTGCGCACCATCTCGATCGGACCGTCGTCCTTGGCGATGGGCTTCGCGCGCGTCGAGGAGACGACCTTCACGTCGACATAGCCCGGAACCGTGAACGACTCGAACTTGAGGTCGAAGGTCAGGCGGGTCGAGGTGCCCGGCTGCACGCCGAGCTCCGACGAGACCTTCAGCGTTCCGCCGTCGATCGACGCCTGGATCTCGTCCGTCGTCCCGGACAGGTTCGTGTACTCGACGCGCTCGATGTTGTCGGGATTCGGCTGGTAGGTCGACGAGCGCAGGTCGACGTCGAGCGGCGCCTCACCGGCCTCGATCGTCTCGGTGCGCGGCGTGAACGTCGGCGGGGTGTCGTTGAAGTTCGGATCGCCGACCGTGATGGGAATGGTGAGGATCGCGACGCGGCCGATGGGGTCGGTCGCGCTCTTGCCGTCGGTCACCTGGAACGTCACGGCGGCAGAGCCCCGGTAATCCTGCTCGGGCACGTACTGCAGCGTCTGGCCGTCGACCATGGGCGCCTCGCCCGCGTTCGTCGCCGACGCCGTGAGGATGAGCGGCGGCTGGCCGGAGGGCACCACGACGATGTCGTCGACGTCCCAGGTGATGCTGCCGTTCATCGGCACGACGACCGGCTCCATGTCGGCGAGGTGCGGTGCGGGGAACTTCGCCTTCTCTTCGGCGGCGAGCTCTTCGGGGGTCTTCGGCCGCTGGGTCTCCTCGACGACGGGCTCCTCGTCTCCGCCGGGGATCGGCGGCACGATGACGAACGCCATCGCATCGAGTTCGTCGAGCTCGTTGGTCAGTCGATAGGCGACCGCGAACCGATCGCGGCCCGGCTTCACGTCGATGCTGCCGTCGGAGAGCACCTCGGCGCGATCGGCGTTGGGGCCCTCGACGCTCACCTTGAGGTCCTCGACGAGTCCTCCGGGGTTCGTCGCATCGTTGAGCGGGCGAACGTTGACCTTGTCGACGTCGACGACCTCTTCGGGTTCGATGACCTGGTCCTCGGCGGTGGGCGGCGGGATCACGGCGTCCTTCGAGACCGCGATCTGCAGGAAGGCGGCATCGGCGCCGCCGTGACCGTTCGAGATCTCGTACCGCACGGTGTACGCGCCCTCGGTCTCGGGGGCCGTCACGACGACGCGCCGCCGGTCGCGGACCTCGGCCTCGATGCCCTCGTCGACGTCGGGGAGCCCCGCGACGCGCAGCTGGTAGCCGGACGGGTCGGAGTCGTTGAGCAGCACCTCGACGCCGACGGTGCGGCCGGGCTTCATCTCGATCGTGTCGTCGACCGCCTTCGGCGGCAGCTGCACCGCCGGCCGCGGGATGACGCCGATGCGCACGGTGCCCTTCGACTTCGCGCCCTGCGTGTCTTCGACCTCGTACTGGAAGGTGTCGGTGCCCGCGGATCCGGTCAACGCCTCGTAGGTGATCGACGTGCTCGTGCGCTCGAGGATGCGCCCGAGCGACGGCGCCGAGGCGATGCCCGTCAGCGTCACCGAATCGCCGTCGGGGTCGATGCCGTCGAGCGGGACGTCGATCTTGACCGCCGAACCCTCGAAGGTGCGCGAGGTGAGCGGCGTCGGAAGCGGCGCACGGTTGTTGGCGGGGTCGGGACCGACCACCGTGAAGTGCACCGTCGCGCGCGCGGTCTGCTCGAAGTCGTCTCCGACCGTGTAGACCGCGCTGTAGACGCCCGGCGTCTTCGGAGCCTGGAACCGCACCTCGTCGCCGTTGACGAACGCGAGGCCGCCCTCGGCGTCGACCTTCGACAGCTCGGGCAGCACGTGGATCGCCGCGGCGTCGGGGTGGTAGTCGTTGCGCAGCACGGGGACGGTGACGATGTCGCCCGCGCGCACGTTCACGCTGTCGTCGGCCGCGACGGGCGGTTGGTGCTTGACGAGCGGCGGCACGGGCACGACGGCGACGCTCGCGGTCGCGGTGTTCACGCCGTCGGAGATCGTGTACTCGAACTCGAGCTGGCGGTCGATCGCCTCGGAGGCCGTGACGCGTGCGACCGTGTTCGTCAGGATCTCGACGGAGACGAGGTCGTCGGTCGCCGAGTCGTCGACGGACTGCACGGCGAGCACCCGGCCCGACGGCGAGACGTCGTTCGCCAGGAGCGGCACCGTGGTCGGCTCGCCCGGCCGGAGGTAGGCCGTGTCCTTCACGGCGATGGGCTTCGGCTCGTCGTCGGGCGTCTCGGCGACCTGCACGCGGATGAGGCCGACGCTCACGGCGGTGTCGGCGGCGAGGTCGTAGAGGAAGACGTACTCGCCCGGCTCGTCGGCCGAGAACGTGATGGTGCCGCGTTCGAGGTTCGGGGTCACCGTCGCACCGTCGGGCACCTCCTCGACGCCGGCGAGCGACAGCGGCGCGCCCGAGGGCGTCAGGTCGTTCGCGAGCGGCTCGATCGCGACCGCCTCGCCGACGAAGACCTGCGCGAAGTCGGGCGTGCCGACCGGGTTGAGGGTGCCGGTGGGCTTCACTTCGACCTCGAGGGTGCCGGCGGACTCGGTCTGCCCGTCGGAGACGACGTACTGCACCTCCTTCGTGCCGAGCTCGCCCGAGCGGTGCCCGAAGGTGACCTGGCCGTCGGGGCTGAACCGCACGGAGTCGCCGCTCGTCGGCGACGCGTTCACGAGGTACACGTCGTCGCCGTCGGGGTCGTTCCAGTCGGCCAGCACGTTGTACGAGATCTGCCGGTTCTGCTCGACGCTCGTCGCCGCGGTGCGCATCGACACGGGCGCCTCGTTCTCGCTCTCGGGCGTGATGCGCACGTTCACGGATGCCTCGGCGACGCCCCCGCGTCCGTCGTCGACGGAGTACCGGAACGAGGCGGTGCCCGCCGCACCGTCATCGGGGGTGAACTGGAGCGCTCGCCCGCCGTCGATGAGTTCAAGTCGGCCCTGCGCACCGCTCACGGCCGGCAGTTCGGCCACGGTGAGCACGTCGCCGTCGGGGTCGGTGTCGTTCTCGAGCACCTCGAGGATCGTCGTGCGTTCTGGCCGTACGCCGAACTCGTCGTCGCGCGCGACCGGGGGACGGTTGACGGGCCCCCGTTCCGCGAGCGTGTCCTCGAAGTTCTGGCGGGAGCTCTTCTCCTCGCCCTCCTCGTCGTCCGACTCCTCGGGCGGGGTGACCTCCTCCCAGTTGTCGACGAGTCGGAGGTCGGAGTCGACCAGCCAGGCGTTGCCGTTCGAGAGGTTGTTGAGCACGATGACGTTGCGGTTGACGCGGAACTCGAGCCGCCCGCCCGCCGTCTTCTGCTCGATCTCCTGCGACCGGGGGTCCTCGCCGTCGCAGGAGGCGAGGTAGCTCGCCGAATTCGCCCAGGCGCCGTGCGCGCAGCCGTTGAGCCAGACCGGTGCCGCGACCTGCGACGCCTTCTCGGCTTCGACTTCGCCACCGCTCGGGATGACGCGGACCTCTCCCCCGGCGAGCGGTGCCTCGAGCAGTGCACCCGCGCTCGCGACGAGGGCGACGTCGTGCTCGGCGCCGGACTGCTGCAGTCGCAGGCCCTGCTCGGGCAGGTCGACGGCGACGTCGCCCGAGATCAGGCGGTTCTGGTCTTCGTCGAGGATGACGGCGCGCTCGCCCACGGCGGCGAGCTGGTGCTCGCCGAGCTTCGGCGTGCTGCGCTTCTGCGGGTCGGCGCCCACGGCGATCGTGTACAGCGCCTTCTTGCCCGGTCGGGTCGCGAAGACGGTGCCTTCGCTCGAGACGGCGACCCTGGCCCCCTCGCCGAGCTTCAGGAGCGGGTCGGTGCCGGCGGCGTCGAAGGAGAGCGCGGACCCGGCCTGCACCGTCCACAGCTCGCCCTTCGGCGAGAGCACGGCGATGACCTCGCCGCCGTAGGCGACCTGCGAGCCCGGGGGCACGTCGATGCGTTCGGTGAGCGTGGTGAACGAGGGATCGATGCGCTCGATCGAGCCGATGCTGCGGTCGTAGAGGAACGCGTCGTCGCCGTTCTGGAGGACGTCGAACTCGTTCGTTGCCGTGTTGACGGCCGCGTCGAGCTCGCCGATCGGCCGGTTGAGGCGGCCGGCGAGCAGATCGTGCTCGTTGAGGACCCAGACGTCTCGCGCGTCGAGGTCGGGGTCGGTCACGGGGAAACCCTGGTGCAGCACTGCGAAGGTCAGCGGTACCCCCGCGATGAGCGTGAGTGCGAGCGTCGTCGCCGTCGCCTTGCGCGTGCGCACCCAGGACGTGAAGGATCCCACCACTTCTCCCCTGATGCACCACGAATCGGATCGGGCCGATCGGCCCCCACAACGGGGTACACGGTAACACGGGGATCCGACGCGGTCACATGGGGAGTCGTCCCCATGCGCAACAGTCGCTGATCGTCGCGGTGCGATCGTGCCGCGTCGTCGGCACAGCGGCGGGCGTCACGCCCGCGCAGCGTCGTCGGCGTCGGGGGCCGGCCGATCGAGGAGCGGCAGGTCGTCGGCACTCACGAGCCGGGTCGCCACCGCGTACTCGACGAGCCGGGCCCGTCGGTTGGTGGCGAGCTTGCCGCGACCGCCGCGGAGGCCGTCGACGCCGATGCGATCGAGCTTCTCGCAGACGTTGTCGAGCTTGCGGTTGAAGGTCGTCATGCTCCAGCCGAGGCGGGCCGCGGCCTCCGCCGAAGTCGGGACCGCGGCGCGACCGGCCGCCGGCTGCGCGAGCACGTGCTCGGCGAGCGCGACGACCAGCAACCGCTGGCTCGTCGTCAGCGTCACCGGCATCACTGTCGTGCCGCCGTCGACCGGCGTCGCGGTGAGGGACGTGTTGTAGAAGTCCTCTTCGGCATGGACGGTGAAGTCGTAGGTCGTCGCTCCCGCGCTGAACATGACGTGCACGGTCTGGAAGACGAGCGGCAGCTTGGCGCCGGGCGCCACCCAGGCCTGCACGCTGCCGGTGGCGTCGGAGACGGTCGCCGCGAGAAGCTGGCCCACGTTCGACAGCCACCACAGCCCGTACTCGCTCGAGAGCGTGAGGAAGGTTCGGTGCAGGTAGGGGTTCTCGTCGATCGTGAGGTCGGAGTCCCGTCCGATCGTGAACGGATCGCCTCCAGCCTCGACCGTGTACCACTCCCCGCAGTATTCGACGCGCAACGGCCTCATTCCGAGCATCCCCTCACCGGCTCCGATGTCTTGCTGCCGCGCTGCACCTCGACGTCGATGCAGACGACTCCCCCAGCAGTGTTCTCGACCATGATCGTCGACTCGTCGGTGACCTCCGTCTTGCCTGAACCGTCGGCGCGCTCCCACCGATAGCGGTCGCCCTCCTCGGCGCGGGGATGCGTGACCTCGAACACGGCGGAGGACCCCTCCGCCCCGGTGAACTCGACCTCCGGCGCTGGAACGGCGACCTCGAGCAGCGCGTCCTCGCCGTTCGCATCGCTCGTCGGCTCGGGCCCGGCATTCACGAACGTGCCCGACATGGCGATCGCGATGCCCACGACGGCGACGATCACGACACCCGCGCAGGCCGCGACGATCGCACCGACGCGGCTGCGCCGCGGTGGGCGGGTCTCGGTCGGCGCAGCACCGGGCGCCTCCGGCACGTTCCTGCGCGGACGGACGATCGTCTCGTCGACTGCCGCGGCCGAGGCTTCGCGCATCACCGTGGCGTCGTCGACGACCGGTGCGGTGCGGTGCGGTTGCGCGTCGACCTGCTGCGGCGTTCGTGCACGGGTCCGGTCGTCGTCGATCGGCGCTGGGGCCGACGCGGCTGCGGCGACCGGCGGCGCTCCGATCGCCGCGCCGGGGGCTCGGGGCGCCTGCGCCTCGACCGTCTGCACCGTGCGCGCGCGGGTCGCGTCGGCCCCGTCGTCGGGAGCCGGCTCCCGCTCGGCGCCGAGGTTCGGGACCTCGATCGTCGTGGCCGCGTAACCGAGCTCGAGTTCGACGCGCTGCAGGGCGCGCGCGAACTCCACCGCGCTCGGATAGCGGTCGGCGCGATGCGCCGCCATGCCCTTGGCGAGGACGGCGACAAGGCTCGCGGGCACGTCGGCGCGCCCGATCGGCGTGATCGCGCCCCGCTCGATGCGGCCCATGAGGTCGAGCGACCCGTTCGGCCGGCCGGGGATCTCGAACGGCGTGCGGCCCGCAAGCAGCGTGTGGACGGTCGCGGCGAGCGAGAAGACGTCGCTTCGGGTGTCGGGCTTCGGGTCGTCCTCGAACATCTCGGGCGGCGACCACGGCACGCTCAGGCCGACGGCCGACTGGCCCGAGCCGGATCCCGTCGCGCCGAGTTCGGCGACGGTGACCGTGTGCACGGGCAGCTCGCCCTCGAGGTTCGACGAGATGCCGAAGTCGGTGAGCGCGGGCCAGCCGTAGTCGTTCGTGAGCACGTTCGCCGGCTTGATGTCGCGGTGCAGGATGCCTGCGGCGTGGGCGGTCGCGATCGCCCCCGCCAGTCGCACGCCGGTGCGCAGCGCGTCCTCCACGGAGAAGGGCTCCCGCTTGTAGCGCTCGGCGAGACTCGGGCCGGAGCAGTACTCCATGACGAAGTACGGGCGGCCGTCGGCCGACACGTCGGCATGGAAGATCGTGACGATGAACGGGTGCGCCGAGAGCTGCGCCATGAGGTTCGCCTCGGCGACGAACTGCGCGCGGGTGTCTCGGCCGAGCTCCTCGGTGAGCAGCACCTTCACCGCGACCTTGCGCCGCGGCAGCCGCTGCTCGTAGAGGAAGACGTCGGCGAACCCGCCGGAGCCGAGCAGGCCGAGCGACGCGTAGCCGGGCAGTTCGGGCGGGCTGGACGGGGCTCGACGCATCAGTCCCCGACCACCTGGATGGTCCATCCGCCGCCGAGGTCGACGACGGTGCCGATGAGCACGGGCGTGGGCTCGCCGGCGCGAAGCTTCACCGGGGCCTTCCCGGGCGCGACGACGAGGGTGCCGTTGCGAGAGTGCAGGTCGGTGACGACGACGGTGCCGCCCTCGAGCGCGAGCCGGACGTGGCTGCGCGATATGTCGGCGTCGCCCTGCCCGATCGTGACGATCCGAGGCAACCGGCCGCCGGCCACCTTGCTGACGCTCGGGGCTCGCCCGAGCACGATCTCGTGCACGAGCGGCTCGAAGCTGCCGTCGGGCATGCGCAGGCGCACCTCGGGCACGGGCGCGGGCGCGGCGCCTTCGGCGGGCGCGTCGGACGGGCGGGCGGCGTCGCGCTCGGCGCGGAGGCGCCGGATGTCGGCACTCGCGACGGTCATGCCGTCGTGGTCGCCGTCGCCGGGCGGCGGAGAGGCGATCTCGCCCGCGGGCCGGGCGATCGTCTCGTCGAGATCGAGCTCGGGCGGGCGCACCAGCTCGGAGACGCCCACGATCGTCTCCTCGATCGGCGCCATCGTGTGCTCCGATACCGGCACGGCCGGGGCTGGCGGCGCCGGCGGCGCGACCGGTGCCGGTGCGTCGTCGACACGACCGGCCTCGACGCGCGGCGGGCTCGCGAGCACGGTCGGCGCCGTACGAGGACTGCGCGGACCGGATGCCGGGGCGTCTTCGCCGCCGGAGACGGCCGCCGTCACGGCGACGGGCTTCGCAGGCGACTCGCCGGCGCCCGACGCGCTCGGCACCGCGATCGCCGCGGTCGGCACGACGCCGTCGAGGATGGGCAGCCACGAGGCATCCGCCCCGGCGCCCGCGGCCGACATCTCGACCCGCTCGACACCGTCGACGACCCGCTCGGCCCAGGTCGACACCGTGGCGCCCGAGACGGTCGTGTCGCCCGCGACGACCTCGAATGCGCCGCGCACGATGATGCGCACGGACCCCAGCGTGTCGCCGTCGCCCGCCCACGTGACCAGGGCGAAGTCGGGGGTGCGACCGAGGCCGGCGGCGGTGAGCCGCTCGATCACCTCGGTCGAGGATTCGGATGCCAGCGCCGGCCACAGCTCGGTCGCGATCGCCGGGGCCGTCGGCCCCGACACCATGAGCGCGGCCCCGCTCCGCACCGCGGCGACCGCATCGCCCTGCTCGTCTGCGCGATACTCAGGCATCGCGACCCCCCTCGTCTCGTGGTCTCGTCTCTTCGACCGCCTCGTGCACCCGATCGCGCGTCGCGTCGCCGTCGTCGTCGACCTCGCCCCCGATCGTGGACTCGACGACGACGACGCTCACGTTGTCGCGGCCCCCGTGCGCGAGCGCCGCCTCGACGAGTTCACCGGCCATTCCGGCCGGGTGGGCGGCGTCGCCCGCGAGGATCGCGGCGATGCGATCGTCGGGAAGCTCCTTCGTGAGGCCGTCGGAGCAGATCAGGAACGCCTGGCGGCCGGCAGCGGGGACGAGCCAGACGTCGGGCTCGACGAGGTCGTCGGCCCCGAGCGCCCGGGTGATCACGTTCCGCTCGGGATGCCGCTCGGCCTCTTCAGGGCGGATGAGCCCCGCGTCCACCAGTTCTTGCACGGCCGAGTGGTCGATGCTCATCTGCTCGAGCGAGCGGCCGTCCCACGAGTAGATGCGCGAGTCGCCGATGTTGAATGCCATCCAGTGGAAGCCGCCCGAGTCGCCGGCGTCGACCAGCGCGACCCCCGCGAGCGTCGTGCCCGCCACAGCGGTGCCCTCGTCGCCGTCGCCGCTCAGCGCGCGGACCGCGTCGTTGGAGCTGTGGATCGCATCGAGCACCTGCTCGGGCGACGGCGGAGTGCCCGGCTCGATGTGCCGGCGGAAGGTCTCGACGACCGCCGTGCTCGCCGCGTCACCGCGGGCGTGACCGCCCATGCCGTCGGCGACGAGGTACACGGGCGCCTCGGCGAACACGGCGTCTTCGTTCACGCTGCGCACGAGCCCGATGTCGGTGCGCGCCGAGTGCGCGACGAGCGCGGAGCCGCGAGTCAGGGCGACGACGCCCTCGGCATCACCTGGCACGGAACTCCTCGGTAGGGCGGGATGGTCGGGACGGCAGCCCGAGCGACGCCGCCCGGGCGTCGCCCGTCAACGGTAGCAAGTCCGCGGACCGATCGCCCGCGCCTGTGGAGAACGCGGGCGATCCGTCGTCGCGGTTCAGCGGCCGGTGTGCTCGGGGTCCTCGGTGAAGTGCGGCACCTCGTCGAGCAGCCGGTGGCCGCGGCGCTTCGCGTCGACCCGCGCCTTCACGAGGCTCGCGACGGTCGCGACGAGCATCGCGAGCACGATGACGCCGAGCGACATCCACGTCGAGATCTCGGGCGCCCACTCGATCGGCTCACCGCCGTTGAGGAACGGCAGCTCGTTCACGTGCATCGCATGGAGCACGAGCTTCACGCCGATGAAGGCGAGGATGAACGCGATGCCGTACTTCAGGTACTCGAGGCGCTCGAGCAGGCCGCCCAGCATGAAGTACAGCTGGCGCAGCCCCATGAGCGCGAAGACGTTCGCGGTGAAGACGATGAACGCCGACTGGGTGATGCCGAAGATCGCGGGGATCGAGTCGAGCGCGAAGAGCAGGTCGGTCGTACCGATCGCGATGAACACGATGAGCATGGGCGTGAAGAAGCGCTTGCCGTCGATCGTGGTGCGCAGCTTCACCCCGTCGTAGTCGTCGGTGAGGCGCACGCGCTTGCGAAGCATGCGCACGACGAAGGTCTCGGAATCGTCGTCGTCGTGGTCGCCGCGCACCTGCTGGATGGCCGTCCAGACGAGCCAGGCGCCGAAGATGTAGAAGATCCAGCTGAAGTTCTCGATGAGCGAGGCGCCGAGCAGGATGAAGATGCCGCGCAGCACGAGCGCGATGATGATGCCCACCATCAGCACCTCCTGCTGCAGCTTCCGCGGTACCGCGAACTTCGCCATGATGATGACGAACACGAAGAGGTTGTCGATCGAGAGGCTGTACTCGGTCAACCATCCGGCGAGGAACTGCCCCGCGAACTCGCCGCCGGCGAACAGGTACATGAGCCCGGCGAAGACGAGGGCGAGCACGACGTAGAAGACGACCCACAGGGTCGACTCCCGCATGGAGGGCACGTGCGGGCGCTTGAGCACGAGCAGCAGGTCACCGACGAGGATGAGCGTCAGGACGACGAGCGAACCGACTTCGAACCAGATGGGGAGTTCGAGCACGTTGGGCCTTTCGGGGATCAGGGTACGACGGAACCCGAAAGTCTCTCCCTCGTGGCGCTGCCACTCCCAGGACCGGAGCGGCGACGACGGCGCTCGTACTGACGATCATGGGCCGAGGCCGTTGCCTCGCGGGATACTCCCCTTCGCTCAGGCGAGTCTAGCGGACGGCGGGCCCACGTAGACTCGAACCCCGCGAACCGAGGAGAGAGCTTGAGCGCCCGAACGACGCCCACCCCCGCCCGCCCGTACCGCCGCGCCCCCGGCACCTCGTTGATCGGCTATTCGATCTTCGCGAGCCGCTGGCTCCAGGCTCCCCTCTACCTGGGACTCATCGTCGCCCAGGCGATCTACGTGTGGGTGTTCCTCAAAGAACTGTGGCACCTCGTCGACGGCGTCTTCATCGACCAGGAGCACGCGTTCACCGAGGCCGACATCATGCTGCTCGTGCTCGGCCTGATCGACGTGGTCATGATCGCGAACCTGCTGATCATGGTCATCATCGGCGGCTATGAGACGTTCGTCTCGCGGATCAGGGTCGACGATCACCCCGACCAGCCCGAGTGGCTCTCGCACGTCAATGCGAACGTGCTCAAGGTCAAGCTCGCCATGGCGATCATCGGCATCTCCTCGATCCACCTGCTCAAGACCTTCATCGAGGTCGGCGACCTCGGCAGCCCGAACGCCGAGAACACGACCGGCAACGACTACACCGGCGAGGGCGTCATGTGGCAGGTGATCATCCACTGCGTGTTCATCCTGTCGGCGCTCGCGCTCGCGCTCATCGACCGCATGTCGTACCACAGGGTCACCGCGGGCGAGATCCACGACGGCGTCGTCGTTCCGGTCCCGGCGGCGCCGGGGCCCGATGCGGCCTCGGAGGGCGTGCAATCCCCCGATCCGAGGCTCGAGCCCGTGCGGTGAGCGGTCCGGCCTCCGGCCCGGCACGGATGCCTCGGAGC